>DATIXS010000291.1:0-7077 GCA_035518335.1 Candidatus Acidiferrum sp. | reverse complement strand
TGGTGCACTGGCGCACTTGGGATTTGGACTGGTAAGCCACCGCTTACGATGTGGCTGATGGCACTGTCCTACCAAGTCTTTGGCATTAACAACTTTTCTACAAGATTAACGTCTGCTCTATTCGGAACATTGTCGCTTGTTATTGTGTTTTACTTAGGAAAAAAACTCTATAACGCGTACGCTGGTTTTTTTTCAGCGATAGTTCTGGGCACATTCACAACCTTCTTTGCTTTTGCGACCCATGCTATGCTTGACGTTCCACTTATTTTTTTCATGGTGACGAGCATTTACTTTTTAGTTTTGAGCGAGAACAAAGAAAAAGCCAACCTATATGCGGTTTTGAGCGGCTTGTTCTTTGGTTTAGCGTTGATGACAAAGCAGATTGATGCCTTGTTGATTCCACTGATCGCCTTTGTTTTTCTTGCTATAACAAAGAGGAGTATTCGGTTTCTTTTTACAAAGCGCTTTATCCTTTTTGTGGGGGTTTCACTGCTAATTTTTGGCCCCTGGCTTGTTTATATGAACCAGCGTTTTGGAGGGTTATTCTGGGAGACCTATTTTGCCTACTCCGTCGTTACCCGGGCAGTTAGCCCTGTTGAAGGACATGTCGGCAGCATCCTATTCTACTTTAACTATTTAGCCAATAACGAAACGCTGCTTTGGGTGATATTGCTGCCTTTCTCGGTGGGAGTTTGCATCTTCAATATTTTCAGAAAGCGAGTAGGCGACACACTAATGTTTGTATGGATAACGGTTGTGCTTGCGATTTTCACTTTTTCACAAACAAAAATTTACTACTACATACTGCCCGCTTACCCAGCCTTCGCCCTTGTCATTGGCAGCTTTCTATACCAGTTATTTACCAAGTTCTGGCAGACACTTCCAAAAATCAAAAACGGTTTGAAAAGTGACAATACATTAAGCGAATCCGATGGCGGGCCCGCTGGGATTTGAACCCAGGATTCCCGGCTCCGCAGGCCGATGCCTTGTCCGTACTAGACTACGAGCCCTAAAGATTTGCCCCAGAAAGAAAAAGGGTAGAAGAGTAAATACTTTGCTTAAACTTAAAAATAGTGTATAAGAGGAAAACGCTATTTTTGGAAAACCTATTTTGAATCGGATTCCGGCGTTGACTTTGCTTTCAAAAATTATTTTGTCAACTCGCACTTTCACAGAGCACTTTACAAGAGAAAATCCGAAACCTTAACCCTAGCTTCTGTTCACAGTTCTTTTTAGAGCTGCAATTACATTTTGTTTACCCATAGCTAACACATACGGACCTAAACGTGGACCCTGCGTTGCCCCCATCAAAATCTTATAAAGCGTTTTGAAGAAGCCACTAGGTGCTATATTGTTGCTTTTTGCGGAATTGAAGATTGCATTTTGGATTTTATCAGGTTCTTCTTCTGCTTCCAATTCAATAATTAGTTCGGCGATGGCTTTTTTCTCTTCACTTGTGAGAGTAACTTCTGTTTCTTTGATTTCTTCAAAATCTCTTGTCCAGTTTAAGGCGTATTCGATGCGTTGTTTCAAATTAGCATCTAAGACAACGTTGCCTTTTTGGAGGTAACCGTAGCTTTGCAGTTTTTCGGCAACGTATTCAGCCAGACATTCTTTAGGCGCCATTTTAACAAGAAACACCATGAGATTATAGGGGACGTGAATACTAGACTTAGTTGGCGGCTTCATAACATAACAATATTCATACAAACCCCTAAGTTTGGTCGCTTCTTTTTCAACCGCTTGTTTCTTGCCAAAGTAAAGATCCTCAAGATAATCAAGTTCATTCATGTAGGCCGGAATATCGGATACATCTAAGCTTCTGGTGCCAACAAATCGTTTTAACATCAGCAAAAGCAATGATGGGGGAGAACCATAATTGAACCATACTTGTGGAGTGAAGACGTTTCCTGCTGATTTGGAAATTTTCTTTCCACCTTTATCGAGAAACATTTCATATTTTGCATGCGAAGGCGGTTCAAAGCGTAGGACTTCCCGGCATATTCGATCGTTGATTTTTACAGAGTCAGCAATGTCTTTTCCGTAAGCTTCAAAGCGAATATCAAGTGCTTTCCAGCGAGCGGCGAATTCTCCTTTCCAAGTTAACTTTCCTTCGCCTTTTTTGATGTCTACTTCGCTTTCATGCCCACAACCAGGGAGAAGTTTGCCGCGGATTTCTAATCCTTCGCATTTATAATGAACTTTATCGGTTTTTGGATCAAATGAGTAAGCGCGTGTGGTGTAAATGCGTCCGCATTTTTCGCAAACTACAAAATAAGGCAAAACTTCAGTGTAAGTATCTTGTCCAACCTCTTCTTTTACTATTTGGCCGACTTGTTTGGCGTTAGTGAGGATTGTTCGAACTTCGTTTAGTATAATTCCTTTTTCGTAAACTTCTTTGGCTGAATAATAACGGTACTCTATACCGCACTTGTCCAAAGATTCAAGCAAAAGTGAGCTCATGTGTTTGCCGTAGCTTTCGTGGCAACCAAATGGATCAGGAATACTAGAAACTGGAAATCCAAGGTATTTTTCTAAGCCCTCATTTGAAAGCCCTGCAGGGACTTTTCTTAAGCCATCTTTATCATCGCAATAGGCTATTAGTTCGGAGTTGAATTTTTGGTCTTTGAGTGCAAGGGTAACAGTATATGAGCGCGCGGCATCACCTAGACTGCCAATATGTGGGAATCCTGAGGCACCAAGACCCATTTCGGTCCTGAGTTTATCCGTGCTTCTACCAAGTGATTGTTCTCTTTCAATGACCTTTTTAGCCATCATATCGTACCAAGTGCCGCGTCCGATAGTTTCTTCACTCATAATAGTTGCCTTCAGAGACATGACTGTGCATTGGAATAAAAAAATGTTTAGAGCCAAAAAAGCTCAATGAGTTATTTTCTTCTTAGTGCTGCGGCGATAGCTACGAGACCTAAGGCAAGCAATATCAGTGCTATTGAGTACAACCAACCGAATGTGAAAACATACCATGCCGCGCCAAGAACAATCAGGCCCCCGCCCATTGCCATAGTGCTAAACGCACTGCGTTCATACTTCTGTGGCTTCGCACTGCGCATTGCGGCCAACGCTACAATCCAGATGCCTAAGAATCCAAGAACAAATGGGCCGAATAATCCCCAGGTCAGTATGCCTGTAGCTACTAGCAGTATAGCTACAACTAGAATTATGAAGAAAACGCCTATTGAAAGCAGTTGTCTTCTACTTTCAGACATCATTATGCCAGCTTATGATATTGTTGCACCGCATTCAGGGCAGAACTTTGAGCTCGCAGGAATTGAGTGCCCGCATTTTGGACAATTTATGGTTGCTTGTGATGGAGGTGTCAGATTGGTTCCGCATTCAGGGCAGAACTTTGATGTGGCTGGAACATGCGCGCCGCATTTGGGGCATATCACGAGTGCAGCTGTTGGGGCTTGTGCTTGAACTTGACCAGCTGAATTCATAATTTGAGGAATGAGCACCATGCCTGTGCCTAAGCCTGCTCCGCCGCCTCCACCAGATTGTCCTAGTGACGCTGCTGCACTCTTCACTGTTTCCATACGTAGAACTGTATCAGCTGGAGTTCCCCCAGTTTTAAGCCAAAACAGCCTCTCTCGGTATTCTGGCGTTGTATCGATACCTTCGAAGCGTAAATCTGTAAGTTCAATGCCAAGGCGTTTAAAGTAGTCTAAAACCGAGTTTTTGACAATAACCGATGTCTCTTGCAAACGGGTGAAGACTGTAACTAAGTCGTAATGGGAAAGTTCTCCAATTATCTTTTCGTTTAAAAAGCCTCGCAGGAAATTGTTGACGTCTTCAGTTGTGAATGCGTTTTGTCCGCCTACTACTTCGTTTACAAATAGTGTTGCGTCTTCGATTTTGAAAAGGAATTGCCCGAACACTTGAAGTGGAGCTAACTCTGTTGTTTGTGCTCTTGTGCCCCATTTGCCGTTGAAAACTTTGGTGGCAATGTAAATGACCATTGCTTTAAACGGCTTATTGCTGCCGAACCCCGCAATTCGAGTCAGTAAACTAGTTAGCAAAGGCAAATTCAATGTTGTTAATGTGTGCCTGCCTGCTCCAAAAACATCGTATGCTTTGCCATCCCTGAAGAACACAGCCATTTCGTATTCGTGAACGATAAGCTGGGCTCCCCATGTGATGTCTTCTACTGGGTACTTGTAGATTATAGCGTCTGGACCTGCATTTGTCCATTCTATTACTTGTGGCATTTTAACTCGCTCCTAACATAACTAAATTACGTTGATCAAATGTAGCTTCGAAGCTTTCAAGTTTGTCAGTAACGTTTTGAACCCTAATTTTAAGGTTCGAAGTGTTCCCGCTGGATAGATCTGTTTTAAACGCGTCGATTTCAGTAGTCAGTGCGGTTACACCATCCATAAGTTTATTATCGAAGTCTATCATGCGGTCAAGACTATCCTCTTTGACTTTTACTGCATCAAAGAAGCCGCTGTATCCGTAAGAAGCGTGATTAACTTTCTCAACAACGCGATCCATTTTTGCTAGTAAACGGTCCATGTCAGTTAGGACATCGAAGTAACGACGGTCAGCTAACTTTTGCGAAATTTCTCTAAGATCTGTCTTTTCAATTGAAAGTTTTTGGTACAAGTGGTCCCTGATTAGCCTGTCGCTTTCACGACGCAGCTCTTTTTCTTTGTAGCCGCGAAAACCTGGAATAAAAGCGGCTATTCGCTCAGAGAGGCGCATTTGACCTTTTACGTCTGAATATACATCGTTTTTCTCGCTCATGGACATATCTCCGTCTTTTTTAATATCCGTTGATATTAAAGGCTCGCTCTTAAAGTTTGTTAGAGCAAACTAAGCTTAGAATCTTGAAGATGGTATGTCGCCTTTTAAGGCTGTTCCAGCGGTTCCTTCAATTATCAACTGGTATACTTTACCTTTGTATTCGTATTTTATAAACCAAATGGGCGCATGTACGTAGACGATTTGTTTAGACGTTATTTCCGTCTTTATTTCGACTATTTTGTCTACATCCTGCTGAAGTAGGAAACGGTGATGGTCTTCGATTTGTTGCTTAGCTATTTCTAAAGCAGCTTGTCTGTCAATTTCACTATTGAGGAGTTTAGCGAAGCCTTCGATTTTGCGAAAGTCAAAGGGAATCTTTCCTTCGAGTGGAATGTCATATTCATGTGTGGGAAATTCTGAAGCTTCCCGTGCCAAAACTAGCCAGTCATACTCTTTTGAAATTGTGCCTTCTTTAACTATTGCTGGGGATATACGTTCGAATATTCCTTTATACGTGCTCTTGGCTTCAACGGAAACAACCCAAAATGGCAAATAGACTAATTCTTTGGAAATGGTTTTTGATTTCTTGGCAAGATCGCCTGGTTTTAGGAAGCCGCCACTCATCCAGCCATGAATTTGCTGATCTATGCTCGTCAAATCAAACGAGTTTAGGATAAGTGAGTGTTCAAATGTGAATGCTTGTCCTGTTTCTATAACAGTTGTGAAACCGCAATATTTGCAGGTTGCAACAAGTTCTCCAGGTTTAAACTCTACTGGAGCGCCGCAGTGACTACAACGAATTTCTTGAGCAACTGTGGTCATGATTAAGGCACCAAATGTTCCCGTTTCAAAATTTCTCGAGCAACTATTACACCTGAAGCTGATGCTTGAATTAGGCCACGGGTTACACCGGCTCCATCCCCTATAGTGAACATGTTTTGTATTTTTGTTTCCAACGAATTGTTTAGTTGCAGGTGTGAAGAGTAAAACTTGACTTCTATACCATAGAGCAGTGTATCTCTTGAGTGAACTCCAGGCGCTATCACATCTAAAGCTTGAAGCATTTCACGTATGTCTGCCAAATATCGGTATGGCAAAACGAAGCTTAGGTCTCCTGGTGTAGCATTCTTTAAAGTTGGTACAACCACACTCCTTGCTAATCGTTCAGGGGTTGATCGGCGCCCAGAAACCAAATCGCCTAATCTCTGGACCATTACTCCTCCGCTTAAGAGGTTTGAAAGTCTGGCAACGTATTTACCATAAGCAATAGGCTCTTTGAAAGGCTCAGTAAAAGAGGTGCTAACTAAAATGGCGAAGTTCGTGTTATCCGTTCTTGTTTCAGCATGACTTCCACCGTTAACAGTTAAGACTCCATCATATGATTCAGTCGTAACTTCGCCATAAGGAGACACACAGAAAGTGCGAACTTGATCATCAAAAAGTCGCGAGAAATAAACGAGTTTTGGTTCATAAAGCACTTTCGTTAGGTTCTCCATTACTGAAGCTAAAACTTCAACCCTTACGCCGATGTCAACTGGGTTGTTTATGGTTTTTAATCCGCGAACTTGTGCCTCGGTTTGAAGCCATTCCGCTCCGCTTCTGCCGGGTGCAATAATTACATATTTTCCTAGAATTTTTTCGCCATTAACAGTCTCAATGCCTTGGACAGTGTGGTTTTCGGTGATAAGTCCTTTGACATCAGTTTTTGGGATAAAAGTGATTTTGCCGTTGAGTTCTTTGCGCATTCTTTGGAGGGTTTCTAAGCATTTGTCGGTGCCCATGTGGCGCACTTCTTGCTTGATAAGTTTTAAGCCAGCGAGCGAAGCCTGACGTTCAATTTCATCTACTTGTTCGTTTTCTCCACCGTAAACCTTGTCGCTCGCCCCGAACTTGATGTAGACACTATCTACATGTTTTACTAGGGCTTGAAGTTCTTTTGTTGAAACATATTGATTTAGCCAACCACCAACTTCGGTTGATAGTGTTAGTTTTCCGTCACTGTAAGCACCAGCTCCACCCCAGCCCGAAAGAACCGAACATGGTTCACAATGTACACATTCGAATCCACGGCTTGAGGGACACTTGCGTCTGTCAATATCGGGTCCTCGGTCAACTATTAGGACGTTTAGATTTGTTTTTTCGGTCAATTCAAGTGCTGAGAAAATGCCTGCTGGTCCCGCGCCAACGATTATTACGTCGTATTTCATAGGTACTGCTTCCTAAGAGCCCAGAATTAGATGCAACATGTAAGATATATTTGTTGGTGCAAGAAAAAGGATTAAGCAGTTTAGTTGTTGTGAAGGTATTTCTTGA
>DATIXS010000290.1:0-2423 GCA_035518335.1 Candidatus Acidiferrum sp. | reverse complement strand
TTTTTCCCACGATTCTTGATTAAAGATGAAGAAGAAGCCATGTTATATGCTCCCTTTGGAAACGAAGCATCCGTTTTGAATCTGGAAGACGAAGGCTTATGGATTAACGACAAAATGTTCATTTCAGTTCTAAAGGCTTTTTTTGTCCAAATGTGGCAAAGCGGAATTGATGCTTCAAGAAGAATAGACGAGTTGAAGAGCGGAATCCCGCTAGGAGAAACACTAGTTATCAAAAGCCCAGAAGAAGCTTGGACAAAAGTTACAAAGATCTTAGAGTCAGCTAAAAAAGAAATTGTGATTATCACCACGTCTCAAAGTATTAATCATCTCGCTGAAAATGATCCAATAGTAAACTACTTTAGAAAAGGCATAAAAACACAAATAATGGCATCCATTGACTTAGACAACCTTGAACCAGCACAGAAACTTTCAGCTCATTATGAAATCAAGCATGTACCAATAAGTTACTTAACAATGATGCTTGTTGACAAAAAACACCTGTTCATGTTTAAGGCGCCTCCGCTGAGTGATTTTGGAACCGAATCCGCTTTTCCATTGGTTGATACCTTCTATTCTAGTGACCCTGGTCAAATTGAAAGAGTAAGTGAAATGCTTGACGATATTTGGAAAAGAGGCATAGATATTTCAGAAATCAGCAACCAAGCAGGCACAAAGCTTCCCTCGATTGAAGTTTCTACAACTGAAGCCATCGATAAAATTGTTGATAAAATGTTGCAAAACAACGTTACTTCAGTATTAATTAGTCATAAAAATCAGCCAATCGGAGTGATAAGCGACAAGGACATTTTAAGGGACATTGTTATCGAACAAAAAGACCACAAGAAAACTATAGCAAAAGACCTCAACTACACACCGCTAATAATTCTTCAGAAAGACGAATCAATACTTACGGCAATGAAGATGATGAGCGAAAAGGGAATAAAACGCGCTGCGATGGTCAAAAACGGGCAACTCATAGGAATGTTAACCGAAAATATAGCTGAAAAGGCTGCATTGCAATCTAACGCATCCATCACCTAATTTTTCAGTTTTCTCTTCCTTCAGAATGCGCAAGAGCATTTTTTTGATGGCAAATGATTAGTTCGTCAGGAGCTGTTTTATCTAAATTGTCGATTCTCCAGGCAAGCTCCTCGTCGCCGATCGTGGTTCTTAGCCACTTTTGGAAGTCGCCGCGTTCAAAGTGGAACCTGATGGATTGTATGTCCAAGTGTTTAACGTCGCTTAGGAAAGAGCAAAGAGATGTGGCTGTCTCGCCTGAATAATGGCCATCTGGCGCGAAAAAGTGGAAACTTCTCTGGTAAGGAACCGAGCTCAGTATTTTAGTGCCTTTTCAGTGCTCATAGACAAGGTAATAATCTTCAGATAATTATAGCGACAAGACGTTAAAATCGTTTTGGCAGTTTAAGGTCTCCCAAAATTTTACCCTCATAGAGGAAGGTTTGTCAGGTTTTATCTTATCATCAGAACATATAAAACATAAAAGAATATTAATTGTGTTCCCTCTATGCCCTCTCTTTTACGAGAGGCTTTGAGGGCAAACGTAAAATGGAGTTTTTTCCTTTTCGCTCTTGGCTTTCGAAAGATACTGTGTCGCATTGCGCTTCAACCAACCGCTTAACTGCTGCTAATCCTAGCTCTTGTCTTTTACTGCAGAATGGTGCCATGTCAAAGATGGCAAATCAAATCTATAGTCGTAGTATTTGATCCAGGATATTTGAGTCAATTATAAGAGATCAATTGGGTCAAAAATGAGCGCAATGTATTAGATTCAAACTTCATTATTCTGGACTACCCAGTTTCCAACACCCTTTCAGGTCCTTCTGACTATTCAGTACGTAAAACATTTCTCAGGACACAAAACTTAGAAATCCTGAAATCTACTTAACATATAAAGAACATCTTTGAATCAACAAGCGATGGCTTCACTTTTAGAGTTACAGTCGATCCTGAAGAAGTGAAAAGTCTCTTAGAAGCGGGATTTCAATGCAAAAAGGACAACTTAATATTCTTCAGAAAGAGAAAATAAAAGGATACCGCGAATTTAGTGACCTTCAAAGTGGTCCAAAACAACGAAAAGTGGCCGGGGTGAGGTAGCTTGGTAGCCTAGAGGCCTGTGGAGCCTTTTGCCAGGGTTCAAATCCCTGCCCCGGCCCTCTTGATAATTGAAAGAGGAATAATTGTGTCTGAAGAAACATATGAGGGTGTTCCAAGAAGTAAAATACCTTGGAGCCCAAAAATCGATTATGAGAAATGTATCAGGTGTGGAAAATGCGTGGATTTCTGTCATATGAAAGCTTTTGGCTTCGAATTCATTGACGGGAAAGATGAAAAGAAAACGGTTGTAAAAAACCAAAATGCATGTGTTGTTATGTGCAGAGGTTGTGAAGACATTTGTCCTGTCG
>DATIXS010000289.1:0-4704 GCA_035518335.1 Candidatus Acidiferrum sp. | reverse complement strand
CCCACAATTAATTGTGCCCACGTCAACTGGGACTTTGAAAATGCTTTCCAAGATTTTTCGTTCTTCATCTTTCAGCAATGGATGAGCTAAAACGCCTTTGTTTGTTGCAGTTGCTAAAGATCCAACATATGGTAATCCTGCGATTTCTGTTGACACAACTTCTACGCCTAAGGCGTCAGAGATATGTTTTTTCTCAGTTTCTTTGAAGCGGGGATCAACCACTGCTCCTTTGTCAGTGGCCAAGACGAGGTTTCCGTAAGCTGTTTTTTTTGTTTCCATAATTGTTATGTTGCCTTCAAAAACTGTTTTGATTTGGGTTAATTCTTCTTCTCGGACATAATTTGGAAGCAACATTCCACTTGAGTTTGCGCAAGTTAGAGCGCCACATAATACTGAGCCGCCGATATGTGTATAGATTAATTTGACTCTTAACCAATCAGCGTATTCCTGCGCTTTCTCTTTAGGAACCATTCTTGGAATCATAACTATGTTTTCAGTTGCCAAGGCATACACGCCTATGCTTGCGCTGCCAACTATGCTGGATAAATAAACGGTCAAGAATGATGTCTCCTGATAATGAAACGTTAATGGCGAAGTTTCACACGTACTCCTTTTTTTAGATTGTGGTCTGTTTTGGCGACTAAAAACTGCTTTTACGTGCATTTTCTTTTTTTTTCTTTTCGAAAAACTTCGCTTAGTAACATTTTATGGCTTCAAAGGTCGAAGAATTAGATATTTAACGAAAAAAGTGATAAAACAAAACATTAATCGATATTCTAAGAATAAAACAATAATTTCAAGTTAGCACTTGTTGTTTCATTTTGTGCCAACAATATGTTATATTCTTTTTTATTGTTATAATGGAACCAAGAAAGGAGATCTACTAGGAGCCAACGATGTTAGGCGGGTCTGGCTGCTAACGCGAAATAAGGCGTTCCCGACGGTTTTTGCGCCTTATCGATGTTAGCACTCGGCTAAATCCGCCTAACTCATTCTTCTGCCCCTTAAACGTTAGAACCTATTTTTATTAAGCGGAGTCTCCAAAAGCCATCCCTAATTAAGAAAACAATTTAGAACAAGTTTTCCAAATTTTGGCTGACTTTCAAGACAGCTAAACATTGTTATTTTAAACTGTTGATTTTAGCGTGATTAAATGCGACTGTTTTCGATTGAACCAGCAGAAAAAGACCTAAACTAGCTTAAAATGCACTTAACCTACAAACGTTGCAAACCCGAAACAGACTGTTCAAATTCACGCTGACTTGATTACGCAAAACTCAGTAATCGCTACAAATATCAAAAAATGTAAGAAAATGTAAAATTTTGTATCACCCTGCAACCAATTCAAGCCCTAAAACAAGAAAGCAACTTAAAACAAAAAGAAAAAATTGCTCAAAAACCAGCCAACAAAAGTTACCTTACAAAAACAGATGATAACTGCAAACTAAATGAAACATATTAAGGAAAATATTATTGGGCTTCAGCTAAGTAGACGGTTACGTTTCCGTCTTTGTCTTTTGCTGCTCGAACCCGAATCTTTCGTGGAGGTTTCTCTATGCCTCGGTTCCAGATTTTTTCGTTTACTTCTTGGCTGATGATAAGTTGAGGTAATTCTTCCTCTTCCTCTTCTTCAGAAACCTTCATTTCAAGTTTCATATGTTTAGTTATAAAGATCTTTAGAAGTTGTATGGCGCGGGGAGCACGTTTTTTTGGTGGTCTAACCAACGCTCTTGAGAGGGGAACAGTATAGGTTCGTTCTTCAACGATCTCTTCTTCAGCTTTCTTCTTTTTGGGTTTAGCTTCTTTTTCCTCTAACTCGACTGGCTTCTCTTCAGCTTCAGCTGGAGTAACCTCTTCTAATGAAGTCTCCTTTTCCTCAACTAATTCTTCTTCGGTTAAAGCTGGTAATTCTTCTTCGGCTTCAGCATTCTGTTTCTCTTCTATGACTTCTTTAATCATGTAAAATTACTCCTATGCCTTTATTTTTCTGGTTCGCCAGTTTCGTCTTTGCTTAGGGTTATTTCTAACTTTGCCATCTGTACGGGCAATTACCCATGTTGGAACAGACGTTGCCTCTTTGCCAGCTTTAGCTAGCCTAAGCTTTTTTGCTGTAGGTTTAACTCTTGCCATATTTTCATATCCTTCTAATCGTTGGTTCTCGCTTCCGTGATTGAAGCTGAATTAATATTCCTTTAAGCTGTGCGTCTGAGAGTGGGATAGGCAACTTGCCAGTTTGTGCCATTTCAATCAGCTGCATCTCTATCTGCTCAGTGAACTCGGGTTTAACCATCTTTAAATTATTGAGCCTTGCCCGAGCTTCAGGCGCCAATATCTTGGCCAGCAACGAGTTTTTTTGAGCTTCAAGTTGTTGTTCTGCTTGAGCTTGCCTTTGTTCATCAGTTACTCTTTGCTGCATCGATGAAAGTTTTCGTCTGCGGATCTGGTCAAGCTGGTCATCCGACATTTTCACTATTCGCCTTGATATTTCTTGAGCTCAGGGATAGTTTTAATTATTTCTTTGTTTAGGTCTCCTGCTACTTCTTGAAGAAGCTTGCGACCTTTAGGAGACATTACTCTGCCCTTAGGCTTTGTAGTTTGAATTAAACCGGCAGTCTCAAGTTGTTGCAGAATCTTACGGATGTTATTGCCGCCTGCTTTAACGGCATGGTTTTTCTTCACACCATTATTTTTTCTTCCACCGTAGTCTGCACGCAGTTTCTCTAAACCGATTGGTCCATGAATGTAAACTTTACGAAGTATTGATGCGCTTCGATTGTACCACCAGTTAGGGTTCTGCGGCTGTTTTTCTACGTGATTACCTGTTTTAGCGAAAGTTGCCCATGGTAAGGGCTGAATTTCATCAACGTTTTCTCTAAGGTATTTAGCTAATCGGTCGATGAACTTTGAAGCTGGAACGTCGTGAGGAGTGGTCAAAGATACTCTTTTCCCTTGTTTTTCCTTGCAGTTAAACAATGAAGCCTAATATAAATATTATCTGATAGGAATATCTGTGAAGCAACGTTGATGCCATTGGCTGTTTGTTTAATGCGTATTGAACAAATCACGGCTAAACTTAAGGAATTCTTTCTCTTGAAGGGAAATATACTGAATAGATGTTTATGCCGTGCAAGCGATTGTTGTAGTCTAGACGCTACAACAAATATTTTAAAGTAAATGTCATCTAAAAAGCATGAGAATCTTCTATGAAAAAACCAATATTAGTTCTAACACTTTTACTCACCATCGGATTACTTGCCGTTCCAATAGCAATCAGTCAGGTACATGCAGCCACTCAAAAAGATTTGTATGCAGGAGAAATAAATTCAAGTCAATATGGATTTGGAGACAGCGCCAGCAGCATAAGCACACCAGGACCTACATTGACTCTTACAGCGGGAGACACAGTTACAGTCACTCTACATAACGCAGGAACAATGTCTCATAACTTCGCAATTGTAAATGCCAAATCCTCCACCGCCACAGTCCTGTGGAACGCACAAATTGACTCTGCAAGCAATGGAGTCCCAGCTGGATCACAGGCTTCAGTAACTTTCACTGTTGGCGCTGCAGGAAACTATTTTTACATTTGCCAAGTTGATGGACATGTCGCACTTGGAATGTGGGGCAACGTTGTTGTTCAATCAGCCGTCCCAGAGTTTCCAACAGCATTAGTTTTTGTCTTCTTCGCAGTTGCGGCAACAGCATTAGTGGGATACATTAGTCGAGCCAAAATGAAATATAAAATAACACCATTTTAGAAACGCGTGATATCCCTTAATTTTTCCTTTTTTTGTTAAACCGTAATAAATTGGTTGTTTGAAGCTTTACAAAGATGGATTTTCTTTTTCTTCAGCTTTGCGTTTTCTAAATAGAATAAACACGTGACCTCTGACTTCCACTAAGGATGCATTTGTATTTTCTGCAGCTTTAACTGCAATTGTCAGAGCAGTAGTTTCCCCCAGTAGGGCAGCGGGCAAAACTCTAACTTTCACCATTTTGTTTTTCTGAAGTTGCTTCTCAATTTCACTTATCAACTGATCTGTTAAGCCTTCTTTGCCAACCCAAATGGTTGGATTCTCATCTTTCAAAACATGTTTAACATGACGTTTCATTCGGGTGGTTATTTTGCTCAAGTTTTTTTCCTCTTCTTTTTTTACTTAGTAATATGCGGGTTTGGTTGCCGCAGTTTAAACATGTTATTACAACATGGGACTCCCTTTTCTGCTTTATCCTAACGCGGCAGTTAGATCCATACACAAATAGGGCATTGCAGTTCTTGCAGGTTTGCCGCCTAAACTCAAGTGGCAAGTGTATTTTTGCTGCCATAGCTATTCGTCTTGCAGACTTTACGTATTTTGCGGCTAATGTTGGGTCAGATTTAGCCGTCTTCTTTGCCTCTGCAAATAGAATTTGGATACGAAGCCTAGCTATCTGCTTGATACTTGTCTGTTTCATCACCCAAAGATAACTAAGCCAGAACATAACGCTTACGCAAGAAGCCTAATTCAACTATAGAAAAGTGTTGTTTGACTAAATTTTTTGAGTGCAATTTTTTTCTTTGTGTTTTAAGTTGCTTTTTTGTAACAGAACTTGAATTCTTTGCAGGTTGTGTGCTAGAATGTGTGTATATGTGCTGAAATGTGTGGAATGTGTGTTTTTGTGTGGAAATATGAAATAAAGGTGGGACAAAACAGGATAATTCGG
>DATIXS010000288.1:0-5181 GCA_035518335.1 Candidatus Acidiferrum sp. | reverse complement strand
TAGATTTTCATTTGAAACGTTTTCTTATTAGCTATCATACTCTCTACTAGAGCTGGAACTCCGTTGGTAATTCTCAAATCCTCTCCTGCATAGATTCCAAATATTGGGCATTTGATTTTGGAAACTGCTTCAAGTGGTTTTGGATTTGCGCCATAAAACGGAACTGCCGCGTTGAATGGGTATTCAGTTGCAAGCTGATAAGTTAGGCCTCCGCCTAAGCAAAAACCTGTGATTCCAAGACTGTCTACATCTACAGATTCCAAATTTTTTGCGTAGTTTATGCAGCAAAGAAGATCCTGTGTCATTGTTTTTTCTGCGTTTTCTCGACCTGCGAAGAAGAAGTTCATTATTTTTTGTTCGTTCTCGGGTAAACTCGCCATTAGGCTCTGCACAACGGTGGGGTCGCTGCGTTTTTCAGGAGGAATTTGCCACATTCGCATCATAGCTTTCTCGATTGCTTGTTCAGTTAGATCTTTGTCTCGGCTGAAAAGGTGAGGAGCTATACAGACAAAGCCTTGTTCAGCAAATCTGTTTGCTACACCTTTAATCTGTTCGTTAAGACCCCAAGCTTCATGGACAATAATGATTGTAGGGTGTCGACCTTCCGATTTAGGTGCGGCAACATAAGTTGTCATATTAGCCCCGTCAGAACACTTGAAAGTTACAATTTGACTCAAAAACCCATTCTCCACTATTCTTAGTTTTTATCGAGTTAGTATTTAACTATTCCTAATTTTCAAAAATAACTTTTCTTTAAAAAAACTACAATGTTCGAGATGCTGTTTTTGTTCAAGTTGTCTCAGGTTGCTTTTTTTTCTTTGTGTTAGCCGATAAAGAATCCAATAACATAAACTCTTTAGAGGTGAAAGCATGGTTCATAATGAAATGGATACCTCTAAGGGTCACTGACTGGCTAGCTTTTAAGAAAGAATCATCGAAAGGTCAGCCTTGAATAACATGTGTTTTTTGAGCTCTCGGTTTCTAAGCTCAAAGTGAAAGTTAAATATCACTTTCAAGATGCATATTTGTTTAATCAACTAAAAAGAATAGGGAAAGGCTGCTCTGTGAAATTACAGTTACCTAAAGATCCAAGCAAATTTAGTTTTGGAGCCACTTCCTCAACCGTTACCAGTCTAGGAATAGTCTTTGGATTACTGACTTCCGGCAATCCTAAAGCCAGCGTGATAGGAGCTTTACTTGTGATAGCTGTTGCAGACAACATTGCAGATTCCCTCGGAATCCACATCTACAGAGAATCAACCGCCACAAAACAAGAAAACACAAGAATGTTCACCATCAGCAACTTCATAACCCGATTCGGAATTACTCTCACTTTTGTTATGTTTTTTGCTTTCTTGCCAATAAATTACGCAGCAGCAGCCTGCACGATTTTAGGTTTTGGAATACTGATTTTCCTGAGTTATCTCATCGGCGTGCAGCGCAAAACAAACACATTAAAAGAGATATTCATTCATATTGGGATCGCTATTCCTGTAATAGTCATTAGTCACTTTCTAGGTCAACTAATTTTCTCAGTATTTGGGTAGTCATGGCGCGTGATAAACGGAGTCTAGATATTCACCCATATTAAGAAACAACTTCCTCAAACTTTTTTGACTACATTCCTGTAGAAATTTTCGATGATTCTATGCCCGTCAGCGTGAGACTCATTTTCTAATTTTAATCGTTCGGGATGAAATTGAACCCCATAGAATGGTTTGATTTTATATTTGACTGCTTCAACCTCGCAAGAAGGAGAATCTGCAAGTAAAACAAAACCTGCTTTGTATAAGCTTTCTTTCAGCACATAATCATAGTGATTTTCAGCTAAAATTGGCTGCCTAAAACCCATGAGTAATTCGTTATCTGTAATCACGTTAATCTTTTCGAATCTCTCAACGGGTTGGTTAAGGGAACCAACTGTTGCGCCAAGCGCCCAGCAAAGTAATTGGTGACCAAAACAAATGCCCAGCATTGGTTGATTGAATCTTCTTATCAAATTGGCAGTTCCTTCAAACATGGTTCTATGTGAAGCGTTAACAATTCTGGCTGCAGAGCCACTCAAAATCACAGCGTCTATTTGATTGTCATCTTGGAAATCAGCATCTATTTTTCTAAAATTGATAACTTTGTATTCACTAAACTTGCTGATCGCGTCTTTCAATTCTTTACTTTCAATATCTTTCAAAGAACAGTTTACAATTAAAGTTCTTGTCATGCACTTGCCTCTAATTAGAAAGTCTCTGAATACGTTAGACGTTTTCCTTCTAACAAACAAAGGAACACATCAATATTTTGTTTATTATTAGTCTAATATAGAGACTTTTCAAGGAAAAAACGCTTAATCAGTTTTGGTTCCATCAATTCCTCCTTAGTATATAGTTAAAACTCCTTCTTCTACGGAAAGATAAAGGACAAAAGTAAACTGAATAGACTGTTTCCCAGAAAGACCGCATGGATAAGTTTTACAAATTTTTGTGATTTAGACAGTTACCAGTTAAAACAGCTTTTATTTCATTTCAGTAACAACAGGGGTTATTATTAAAGGAGAGTGGGATATGACGGAACAACGTAATAATCAATCAGAGTTTAGATTTGAATTGGAGGAACTAAGCACAAAGATTTCAGGGATAAAAGAACCTGTGAAGAAAGTCTAAGCTAAGAAGACAGGCTAATACGCTTTTTCTATTTTCCAATGATGTTAATTATAAGATAGAGGTGAAAAAAACAACATGGTGCCCGATGCCTTAGCTCTATGTTTTATTGTGAGCGGATCATTTGGCCATGTTGAAGTTTTAGCTGAGCAATTCGGGTTTGCACGGTTTCAGCTAGTTCCTTCCTCAAGTCATCAACAGCAAGCTGTCGGTTTATCTGGTTAATCTGTTCAGCTAAAACATTGTCCCCAACTGTGGTTTTTATCCAGTTTTGAAAATCATTTCTCTGAAAATGAAACTTAATTGAATCGGCACTTATCGTTTCAAGTTTTTGAGCGAAAGCTACTAAATCAGTAGCAGCCTCGCCAGTGTAGCAACCAAGATCAGTATAAAAATAAAATGCCTTATCATGCGGCACTGTGCTTAAGATCTTCACAATTTTTAAGTCTGAAATATACTGCTCTTTAGAAACTGCATTTTTTACCATAAAATAACCCAAACAAAGTAAGTAATTCGTACGGTATAAGAGATACTATTCAAAATGTTAAACAATTTAGGTTTAAGATCATAAGACAACGTGAAAGTCACGATCTTTTGAAGAATAATTGGTTTCGATTTGTTTCAGAAACTCTTTCACGGATACAATTTGCGTTTTCTTATAGCAAGCTACTTTTAGAAGATGCTTATCGCCACTAACAATGTAGTCTGCTCCAGACGCCAAGGCGCATTCCACAAATTTATTGTCTGCCGAATGTTCCTGCACAACGTTTAGTTTCTTTGTAACCCTAACGAATTTTGCAATTCGCATTACTGTTTGAATTAAAGTTTCTCTGCTTAATTCTGTACCTTGGTAAACGCTTCTAATTTTAGGATAAGTTAAGACTTGGCTAATTTCGACAACAATTTCTTCGGAGGCAAAAATGATTAATCGGTTCTGTTCAGCCGCTTTTATGATTTCTGCTGGTTTGCCGCCCCAAAGAAACGCTGAAATCCAAACATTTGTGTCAAGAACTACTTTCGGCTCTTGCTTCGTCAACGAGGGCATTTATGTCTTCCTCCGACAGACCCAACTGCCTAACTTTTGCCCACACTGGCTTCATAGTTTCTTCAAAAGATTTGTCAATTATTTTCTTAAGAACAATCATGTCGTCAATAGCTATGGCTAAAATCTTCTCGCCTTTCTTAAGGCTAGCTGCTTTGCGTATATTTGCAGGGATAACCACTTGTCCTTTAGACGAAACTTTAGTTGTAGATGCCTCCACCATTATCATCATCAATGAGAAGTAAGAACATTCTTACTTATAACAATTTTTTAGAAAAACTCTGCTTTTTTTCTTGTTTTTGTTTAAGAAGTGCAGGCTGAGTCTAAGCCCTAAATTTTATGTTCGCGGTCCATTGAGGCAATGTCTTAAACGCTGCGCGATCTTTCACCGTTTTAACCACGCAACTCATAGCCTCACTGCAACATGCAATGACCAGCCCATCGAAGCAAAGTTTTTGGCGCGCATCGATTTTTCGCTGTTTTAATCGACACACTCAATGCCTCAATGCATCGCGATTAAAGCGTGCTCCTCAACCTGCAAAAATAATGTTGTAGATGCAGACTCTTAAGTATTGTGACTTTTATGTTACAAATAACAATAGTTATGTCTCATTTGGCACAAACATGTTAGATCAATTCCTATGGATATCGCTTAAGATTTAGCTCCGAATTAGTAAGCTCGACACCATATGCAACTTGGTTATGTTTTCCGTTTAGAGAATAAGTGTTTTGGATATTTTTTCGTTTATTTCTTTTTTAAGTTTAGGACTTACTTCGCCTATTTCGCCAAGAATCAATTCTTTTGGTAACGTTGCCAATTTGTTATGGTAAAAGAGGGCATCTATCTATTTCTATAGTGGAGTTTGTTTTGTGCAAAGTTTATTTCTGTATTCAAAATGTACATTTAGCAGTAGCTGGCTCTCATGGAAGAAGTAATAGAAGAATATCTAAAAGAACATCCTGAACTATTCTTGGGAGACAAAATTCAAGAATTAATGACAAAAGCCCCAGACTTAAGCGACGAGCAACTAGAACAAGTTGGAGCTAAACTATTCAACAGCATTAGTGTAGCAAAACTTGTTGCCGAAGGACGAGTTTAATTCGTCTCTATCTGGACACTAACGTTATCTCAGCCAGATATGCTCCGAACGAACCCCAACCTGGGGAATAATGTGTAACGTGAAAGTAAACTATTCTTACTTATGGCAGAGGAACCACAAGTAACCACAATCAGCGAAAAAGGACAGGTCGTAATTCCACAATCAATAAGAAAACAAAAGAGAATAAAAGCAAAAAACAAATTTATAGTCTACGGAAAAAGCGACACAATAATAATGAAGAAACTTGAGATCCCTGACTTGAAGAAAGAGTTGGCCAGCATCTTCAGGATGATGGATGAAAAGGAACTGAAGATTTCCGATGAAGAAATAGAAGAAGAAATAAGTAAAATTAGAAAAAAAACAGCATGCCATTCATAGGTAAATC
>DATIXS010000287.1:0-4326 GCA_035518335.1 Candidatus Acidiferrum sp. | reverse complement strand
CCAATGAATAACACGAAGCCTGTACGCTATTCCAAGCAAATCAAGAAACATATGCCACATAGCCTTTGGCTTAAACGAAGCCTCTAACTTAATACTCACAGGCATCTCCACAACTTTCAAACCACAATGATGCGCAACGGCCAATAATTCAGCGTCAAAAGCATAACGCTTAACAGCTAATCTTGGAAAAATATCTACGAATGCACTTTTTTTCATCGCTTTAAGCCCAGACTGAGTATCATTAAGAGGAACGCCAGTTAGAAGTCGAACTAACGCGTTAAAGCTGAGGCTTAGAATCTTACGAGATAACGGTGCCTCTACTTGTGAGCCAGAATGCCGTTTAGAAGCAATAACAATATCCCCGTCTTCCAAAGCCTCAAGATACTTTGAGACGGTACCTAAATCAATCTCCATGTCACTATCTGCAAAAACAACTATGTCCCCGCTCGTTTGTAGAAACCCAGTTTTTACAGCGTACCCCTTTCCAACGTTATTAGCATAACTAACCACTTTGATATGCCCATCATTTCTTGAGTATCTAGCCACTTTAGCCAAAGTTCCATCAAGGCTACCGTCATTAACCACAACAATTTCATAAGGCAAATTTTTGTCTTTAACGACTGTTTCAAGCGTGCCGAGAGTATCCTCGATAAAATCTTCTTCGTTATAAGCTGGGACTACAAATGATAACATTACTTGACTCATTTAAAAGCCTCCTCATACTCGATTTTCCTGCAATATTTCAGAAATCAAGCAAAAGTCTTTAAAAGCGTTTATGAATTTCAAATCTCTGTCTTACCTTAAAACTAGGTTGATAAAAAGATGCTCAAGCAAGATACCGCTCGCAAACCCGCTGTTTCTAAGTGGCACGTAAATCTTTAAGAATGTTTCAACTCATACAAGCTTCTCAGGTGCATTAAAATGATTGTGGCCAGAACTGTAAAGTACTATTTCAAAGAAGGCAAGCGAGAGGATGGCTTCACAGAAGTGGACCTTGCAATAAACAAGAAAGCGCGAAACACAAAAGGGGTTTCGAGGTTATATTTCGCTTTTTTCATATGATGAGGACAACGTTGCCACAATCATAACTATGTGGCAGGATGCTGAGTCATTTCAAGCGTCAGAAGAAGTGTTCACTTCAGACGTTGAAAGATTTATGTCTTTTTTGGAAAAGAAACCCGAAGTTGGATATCATAGAGTTGACTCAGTCGTTTTGATTTAGTGCACGGCTCTATTTTGCTTGTAGTGGTGACTGTGTTGGACTCAAACACACATACTAGAATGAGACATGACCCGCATTTCTCTTTTTTATTTAAGTATTACAGGTGATTTGGTTTCACAATTAAATCCATGAACTAATTCTAAAAATCTCGACAGAATCACTTGACACAACACAAATAAATAGACAAAGCAACATTTATTGATATAAATGCAAGTTTTTAGACAACATAAAAAAATAGTTATAATCGCAGTTCTGTTAGTCGTCATATTGATTGTATCATTGTTCATTGTTCATAGCGCTTCCAAACTTTCTCCGTCGCCTGCACCAACCCCCAACTCACCCAGCAATTCACCTACACCAATACGCAACGGATCGCCTACTCCTACAGTTAAACCAACCCCTACTTCCACTCAAAAAATAGGCACGACGTCTCCAAGACCTACTCCAGTACCATCTCTCTCCCCCGGCGAAATTACACAATATCAGAATCAAAGCCTCACACCAATCAGTGCTTACATTCAAGACCTATTTCAACATCCTGACGTTTCAATAAATGGAGTACAATACATAAACCAAACAACTTACCGCCTAATAGTTAGCGGTCTAGTAAACAAAACCATTGAGTATACCTACGGGGACATAATCAATAACTTTCCGCTAAATCAGAAAGTAGCAAAGCTTTTGTGCGTAGAAGGCTGGAGCGTCACCATGTTATGGCAAGGCGTTCTTGTGAGCTCTTTGCTCCAAGATGCAGGTGCCAGCCCAAATGCAACAACAATCATATTCTCCGCCTCTGACGGTTACACTACCGAGCTTCCGTTAGCCTACATCGTTCAAAACAACTTAATCTTAGCCTACAAAATAAACAATGTCACCCTTACCCCCCAGTTAGGATTTCCTTTCATGTTGGCAGCCCAAAACCAATACGGATACAAATGGATAATGTGGGTAAATGGAATCGAAGTGTCAAACGACACCAGTTACCTTGGATATTGGGAAAGTAGGGGCTACCCTGACAATGCCACTGTTTCGTAGCTTAGCCAACAACGCTGCTTCCAAATAAATATGAAAAGCCACAGGTGAAAACTTGCTAATAACAAAAAGGATTCAACAAACAACATTAAGTTGATATAACCTAAATTTTCACTAGAATCATTGCTTGAACAAACATACTATTAATACAAAATTGAAGAGAGAAAGAAAAAGAATTATTAGCGAGAACATATCAAGCCCAACATCATAAACAAGGTTTTCCCAAGTTAACATGTACTGACATTAAGCTTTCTTTGGTTTTATGGCGAGTTTCAAAGTAACGTTGACATCATATTCCTTTTCCATTTTTCCAACTGAAACATTCCATTCTTTGACCTCAACATCCATGTCCTTGAAGTGGGACATAATTGATTCCCTGTATTGATTAACTGTTTCGCCAATCTTTGAGATCCTTTCAGTAATATCCAAATGTTTTTCAGACAATTTTCCACCTCCCATACCGAGAGCGATTGTATTCAAGTAAATCAGGGTCGAGCTTTCTTAAGCATATGTGGCTGTAGCGAGACAGCAACAAAGTCACAACAGCGCGCACATAATATTGGCACAATAAGAAAAGCTTAATTCTACAAATAAGCTCTTTCTTGCACATAATTATTTTATGTATAACCAAATATGGCTGTGAAGTGCGAAAGTTGATGCTTGCACCCAAGTAGTTCGCCATCTGAGATGTTTTTTCATTGCATTAAACTCTTCTTTTGAGAACGTGCCCTTGAAAGCTTCATTAGAGAAGAAAATAAAGACTAGGTTCAAAAAATAACCATAATAATCTTAAAAACCGTTGCAACTTGAAACAATAAGCTTTAATTAACGCTTCTACTTTAACAATACTGGAGGATTTTAATTGATTATTGCTGGTTTTGATGTGTCTTTTCCAGGCATACTTTATACCATAATAGGGCTAATTATTCTTTGGATAATTGTTTCTATTCCTGTTTGGCTTGCTGGCAAAGCTATAACTGGAGGAAAAGCGACTTTTGGAGACGCTTTGCTGGCGACGCTTGCTGGACCAATTGTCTACTTCGTTGTGGTTTTTTTGGTGGGTCTTTTCCTCGGCGGTTCGGCTTTGATTTTCGGTTACATTCTGGCGCTCATTGCTTGGATTTGGGTTTACAAGGCAAGTTTCCAAACAGGATGGCTTAAGGCAATTCTCATAGCAATTCTAGCATGGATCATCTTTATTGTTTTGAGCGTAATAATTGGTGCTCTGTTTGGAATCGCATATCCTGCGCCGTTTTTCCCGAAAATCTAATACCTTTCTAAGGATAATCTCCACTTTTCTTTTGGACTTGAAGCAGAAAATATTTAAGTTGACAGATTGGCTTTTTCTTTTTGAGTTGCCTTCATTAAAACAATATGCATTGGAATCTTTTCAGCTAACCTCCAAAATGCTAACGAGTTACAAATTTTCTTAACTAAATTTCTTCTTAAAATGCTTGGTTCTTCCAAGTCCCTGTGTTCCTGAAAAAAAAGAATCATGTTGTAATTACGGAAAGAATTATATTACTATTTTTCTTTATACTATAATGGTGATTTATTTTGGTGAGTTTTGATAAACTTTCTGGGAAGTTTGTTATTTGCGCAGGCGGTTTTGACCTTGGAGAAGTTAATGGAATAGACATTGACACTGCTACTTGGCAAGTTACGCATTTACACGTGAAGCTATCAAAACAAGCATCAGAAGACCTCGGATTCAAAAAAAGATTCAGAAACTCGACCGTATGCTTTCCAGTCTCACTAGTCTCTAAAGTCGGAGATAATATATTACTAAACAAGTGTCTTGAAGACTTAACCAAGAACCCAGAAATTTCAGAATGCCCATAATGATACCTACAGATTCAACCTATTACTCAAGCATATCTTGAGAGGCTAGTGTGGTTGAACTTGCACCTCCGGTAAATCAAGCAGGAAATGTATTGAACCCTCTAGCGGAGACATAACCACGGATATCCTCTTATTTTTAGGACAGGTTGGTGCTCTAGTTTTTAATTAAGGGCATAAATGCGATTTAGTTAGTAAATTTCAATGTGATTCGTTTAGAATCTTACTGTTTT
>DATIXS010000286.1:0-4834 GCA_035518335.1 Candidatus Acidiferrum sp. | reverse complement strand
GAAGCACGATCGCATTTACTGGTTAGCTGTAGGTGGAGGAAACGTCCTCTATGTAGGAGCTTATTTACAGAATATAGCTGAAATGGAAGGCGTTGTTCGGTTTGTTAAAGAGAATGCTCAAATGCCTGAACCAAGCGTCGGTATAACCGTTTCTCCTATTCCTATTATTACGCAAAATGTTAATTCTCTGGTTGGACTTTGCGAGCTTGACTACAAAATAATCAGATCTATGAAAGATGATTCCCACAAAGCTGTTTCAGTTGTTGCTGAAGAGTTAGGGGTTTCTGCTAAAACCGTTAGGCTTCGACTCAACAGAATGATCAAGAATTACTTGATAGAGTTTTCTATTGATTGGTATCCTGACGCCTCAAACGATATCATAAGTATATTTCATGTTCAAGTCAAAAATGACGCTAATCCCAACGCTGCTAACTTGATTTTGCAAAAGTACTATCCAAACACACTCTTTTATTGGGGCCTAAGCAACATACCCAATACTTACATCTTCATGGTTTGGACACAGACCAGCAAGGAGCTTAAGACCATTCGTGAAAACTTGGAGCAGGAACCAACATTAAACACTGTAGTTGCAAACATCATCTACACGGGTTACATATTCCAAAGCTGGCGCGACGAAATCCCATAAAGTCTCATTTATTAACCACCCATAGTTAAAAAGCGACTTTTTCGACCTAGAATTTGCCTTTTCTTAGACCATGTGGTAAACATGAAACTAAATTCTCAAAAACCTATTGCTAACCATGCAAAAGGAGAATTACAAAATGTCACAACAAGCAATAGCAATCGAAAACTTGACGAAAAGATTCGAAGGCAAAACAGCAGTCGATAATCTTAACCTGCAAGTCGGTAAAGGTGAACTCTTTGGACTTTTAGGACCAAACGGCGCAGGAAAAACAACGATCATCAACATTCTATGTGGCCTAATTAAGCCAACAAGCGGAAACGCGGAAATCTACGGGTATGATGTTCAAAAAGAAATGGAGAAAATAAAAGAACTCTTGGGCGTATGCGTTCAAGAGACAGCAATTTACCCCTACCTGACTGGTAAAGAAAACATTGAGCTTATCGGAAACCTACATTGCATGAACAAGAAACTGCTCAAAGAAAGAAGCAATATGCTGCTAACAAAAATGGGTCTAGAAGATGACGCAAAACGGTTGGCAACAAAATACAGTGGTGGAATGAAACGTCGACTTAGCTTAACTTTGGCTTTAATTCATAACCCGCAAGTTGTTTTTTTGGATGAGCCCACAGTATCTATGGATCCGCAGTCTCGTCATGCAGTCTGGGATTTCATTAAGGAACAAAAAACACAAGGTAAAACCATCATCTTAACAACCCATTACATGGAAGAAGCTGAGGAACTCTGCGACAGAGTTGGAATAATTGACAATGGCAAACTCATAGCGCTTGGGAGTCCCAAAGAACTAATTGCAGAGAGACAAGTAAAAAATCTCGAAGAGCTTTTCATAAAGTTGACTGGAAGAAACATACGGGAGGAAGCTTAAATGAAGCTTCAACGAGTTTTTACTTTAGCTAAAAAAGAACTAAAGAAAACAATTCGTGAACCTGCAGTACTTTTTATGATATTTTTGTTCCCCATAGTTTTTGTTTTTGCTTTTGGGGCTTCATTTGGCGGAATCGGTGGTAGCCAAACACCAACGTATCAGATTGGTGTAGTCAACTCTGACCTCGGCGGTTCAGGTAATATTTCACAAATCTTATTGGCATCTCTGACTGACACAAAAATAATACAAATTCACACATATGCCGACAACCAAACTGCTCAAAATGATCTCTCACAAGGCACTATTCAAGCCATTATGGTAATTCCAACTGATTTCAGCCAAAGCTATGCCTCATACCAAACATCGCCAAGTACCCCCTCACTATGGACCAATTCAACTATTTCATTATACCTTGACAAAGGTTCATTAATCGCAACCCAAGCCATCCCACCCATCATCCAACAAAACCTAGCAAGTATTACAAGCCAAAGCTCACAGATAATTCAAACCCCCTTTCAAATCCAAACCGCCTCATTTGTAAATGTTAAGTCTACCCCTGCTCTTGACTTCATTGTTCCAGGCATGTTTACGTTCGCTTCTATCTTCCTCATTATGATGGTTGCACAATCTTTCACACAAGACCGAGAAAACGGCATGATGAAACGCATCCGAATTACTCCAACCACTCCAACAGAGTTTATTTCAAGCCAAGTGGTATCGTATACGGTTATCGCGTTAATTCAAGCAACATTAGTCTTCGCCATGACTTACGCTTTGGGCTTCAAACCAAACGTCGGATTACTAACCTACGCATTCGCATTCATATTTGTGCTAATATTCTCACTGTCAAATGTAGGCTTCGGATTAATCACTGCAACAATCTCAAAATCCGCAAGCGCAGCAACGGGTTTGAGCTTTCTCTTCGTGTTGCCGCAATTGTTTCTTGGCACATTCGTGGGTGCATCCCTCTCTGCAGGTGCTCAAGTCGCAGGCAAATTCGTGCCCAGCTACTACGTTACTAACGCCTTAACCTCACTGTTTCTCAGAGGCGCAGCTGTTTCAGGCCCAGCAGTGCTCTTGGACTTAGCAATTGTATCAATGTCATGCGTTGCCATTTTAGCGGTCGGTATAGTGCTTTACGCAAAATACTATAAGATTTGAGTAAAAATTCCCATTTTTCTTTTTTTGTTTTTTTTTAAGGCTATATACTTTTAAAATAGATCTTCGATATCGTCGATAAATTTTCAATTTCATTATGAAAATAACTGTTAAATTTAATGTACGTTTTTGTACTGATAAGCCTTAAATAATGCATCAACGTATGCTTGTGAACTATTGGAAGAATGACAAAATGGGGAATCGCCTTTGGCAGCACACAAACGGCAACAACCAAACCAGCTAACCCCCTAAACACCAAAAAAATCAAACTCACCCAACAACCCCTCGAAATATTCTCAAAACTCCAAAAACAATACCAAACAACCTACCTTCTAGAATCCATCGAGGGACCAGAAAAACTAGCCCAATACTCCTTCATCGGCTTCGACCCAAAAATAACCATTCAATGCAAAAATGAAAAAGTCGAAATTAGAAACACAAGAACGAGTGGTTGTTTCACCCAAACAACGAATGATCCATTGAAACTTGTTGAAAACCTCCTAAAAAACGATGCCGTGACAGATAGTGAGCTTCGGTTTGTTGGAGGTGCGGTCGGATACATCTCTTACGATGCAGTGCGTTACTGGGAAAAACTTCCAGAAAAAACTTCTGCCGATTTAGGTTTTCCTGACTTGGAAATGGGAATATTTGACGATGGATTTGTCTTTAATCACCTGCAAAAACAAGCCTTCTATTATTATAGAGGTGAAGACCGGTTAGCTGAAGTTGAAAGCTTGCTAAAGCAATCCGTTGAGTCTAATGAATTAGCTTACACTCAACCAAAAGTAAATACTAAAAAAGAAAGTTTCGAAAGAGCAGTTCAAAGAGCAAAAGAGTACATTGTTGCAGGAGATATCTTCCAAGTTGTGCTCTCTAAACGCTACCAACTAGAAATAAAGGGCAGCTTAATTCCATTTTATCAAGCGTTACGCAGCATTAACCCTTCACCCTATATGTATTTCTATAAGTCAGGCGACCGACAAATTGTAGGTTCTAGTCCTGAGATGCTGGTTCGAGTTGAAAATAGGATTGTGGAGACTTTCCCTATTGCTGGTACAAAACCCATTTCTGATGACCCAATAGAAAACGCCAAATTATCTTGTGAACTGCTAGCAGACCCCAAGGAGTGTGCTGAGCACGTTATGCTTGTTGATTTAGCACGTAATGATGTGGGAAAGATTTCCAAGTATGGAAGTGTTCATGTGGCTGAGTTTATGAAAGTCCACCAGTACAGCCATGTACAACATATCGTTTCACAAGTGGTGGGCGAATTGAAAGAGAACCTTCAAAGTTATGATGCTCTGAGGGCTGTTTTTCCTGCTGGAACGGTTTCTGGAGCGCCAAAAGTGCGGGCAATGGAAATCATCGATGAACTTGAGCCAGCAAAGCGTGGACCTTATGCAGGGGCGGTAGGGTATTTCTCATATAACGGCAATGCAGACTTCGCCATAACTATCCGCACCCTCTTCGCTGACAAAAACCAGGCGTACATTCAAGCTGGCGCCGGAATAGTGGCTGATTCAATTCCAGAACGCGAGTGGTTTGAAACCGACCATAAAGCCAAAGCGTTGATGCAGGCCCTTGAGCAATCAGGAGGTGCCAAGACATGAAAGTACTTGTAATCGATAACTATGATTCATTCGTTTACAACCTTGTACAGTATTTAGGTGAACTTGGCGCGGAAGTCATAGTTTACCGCAATAACGAAGTAACACTAAAACAGCTAAATGAGTTAAGACCTGATCGAATCGTAATTTCGCCGGGGCCAGGCACACCTGAAGATGAACGGTATTTCGGTGTTTGCACAAACATTTTGAAGAATATGAGCCAGACCATTCCAACTTTAGGAGTATGCTTAGGTCATCAAGGCATAATCAATGCTTACGGCGGAAAAATTATCCATGCAAAAAAACTTATGCACGGCAAAACCTGCACAATAGAGCATGACCAAAAAGGAATCTTTGCAGGTGTAAGAAACCCATTTACAGCAACAAGGTATCATTCGCTTGCAGGCGAACGATGTTCTATTCCTTCATGCTTGGAAATTTCTGCAGAATGCATCGACGACGGCGAAATTATGGGGGTTAGACACGTAAAGTTCCCGATTGATGGAGTGCAATTTCATCCCGAATCGATTCTCTGCGAAG
>DATIXS010000285.1:0-4193 GCA_035518335.1 Candidatus Acidiferrum sp. | reverse complement strand
AAGTGAAATTGCTAAGTTATGGGGCAGATGGAAAGGACTGGCGGCTTTCTACCTAATAATTGCTGAAATTAAAGGGTTAGAAGTCTAGTTTTGTTCTTCGTTAGGTTACATACCTGTTTTTTAGTTTATCCAGTTAAACGTTTTTTCATAAGGTTAATGCTAAGAATAAAGAAGAAAACTGTAACAGCTATTATCCATGTTAAGCTTACAAGTATTAGTGTCGGTGGGCTTAAGCCAAGAATTGGTTCGAGACGACCAGAAATAAGACCTCTGGTTATGTCTACGACGTGAGTTAACGGCAGAACAGTTAAGGCGGTTCCTTGTGCGGCAACAGGCAACGATGTTAATGGGAAGAAAGTGCCACATAAAAAAAACATCGGCGTTAAAAACAGAAATGAGGGAAAATTAAAGAAGTCAATATTTGGTGCAACCGAAGTGAAGCACATTGCTATGGAAGCAAACATCAACCCGCCAAAAAAAGCAAACGGAATAACTAGCAAAAACAGCGGACTTGAAATCAATCCGAAAGTAGCAACCACCGCTAATACTATAGTCGTGTTAATTGTTGCCCTGGTAGCTCCCCAAAGAATTTCTCCTGCAACAACTTCTTCAACACTAACGGGTGTAGCTACAATAGCGTCAAAGGTTTTTTGGAAATACATTCGCACGAACGAGGCAAATGTGCATTCAAAGAAAGAACCATTCATAATAGAGATCGCCACCAGTGCAGGAGCAATGAAGCTAATGTATGATTGACCTCTGATGCTTGGTATGAAACCGCCAAGTCCAAAGCCGAAAGCCAGCAAGTACAATATTGGTTCCAGAAGTGAAGGCAAAAAATTAACGGCTATGGTTTTTGTGAAGACATCAAAGTTTCGGCGCCAAACCAACCAAACCCTGTGGGTCAATCTTGGAATGGTGAAGCGCGCTGGTGACTTGCGAAGGTTGGGGCTGGTCATTCTTCTCTCAAACCTCTTCCTGTGAGTTTAAGGAAAACATCTTCAAGATTAGCCGTGCGTATTGTTACGTTTTGCATTGGGTGTTCTTTTAGGAAGCCTTCAAAAACGCCATGGGGCTTGTCAGTGAAGATTTGCAGTCGATCACCCAAATGTTCAAAATGAGCGTCTTGAAACGCCTCTTTTAAACTGGGCAAGACGTTCTCGTCAAAATCAACTTCCAAAACCTCTTCTCCAACATGCTTCCTAACCAGCTCAGATGGACTGCCCTCCTCTATGATTTTGCCTTTGTCAACAATTAATATGCGATCGCATAGAACGGCGGCTTCATCCATGTAATGTGTAGTTAAGATAATTGTAACTTGCTTTTTCTTCAAATTCCGGACTTCATCCCAAGCTAAATGACGAGCCTGAGGGTCTAACCCGGTTGTGGGTTCATCTAGAAGTAGAATTTGAGGCTGATTTATTAGGGCTCTCGCAAAAATTAGACGCCGTTTTAAGCCACCTGAAAGGGCTGCAATTGGGACTTCTCTTTTGTCTTCTAATTGGAAAAACTTCAGTTGCTCATTCGCCCGCTTTAGAGCTTCATCTTTTGGAATGTCAAAGTAGCGGCAGTAAACGGTCAGGTTTTTTATGACTGTGAAATCTGGGTCTAAATTGTCTTCTTGTGGCGCTACACCAACAAGATTTTTTATTTCCCTGCAATCTTTGTTAACGCTTAGGCCAGCAAGTTTTAATTCGCCCGAGGTTGGGGGCAAAAAACAATACATCATGCGAACCGTCGTCGTTTTGCCGGCACCGTTGGGTCCCAAGAAACCTACGCATTCGCCCTTGTAAACTTTGAAGTTTATGTGGTCTACTGCTGTGAAATCATCAAATTTCTTTGTTAGGGCCTGCGCTTCAATCAGAACTTCTTGAGAAGTCATAAAATAACCAAAATAAAGTTTGCACGGTGAAACTTAAAACTAACTACTCCAATATTTGTCCTTTAAAATTTACATTTAACAAAATGTCAGGCCCCTAGGTTATTAGTTAAATTCTAAAAGTGGAAGAAGAAGTGTGCCCCTGCGAGTTTTCTTCTTCTTTCACAATCATCCCGGAGAAGAAGGAGGACGCGGTGCTGTGTTTAATTGTCCTCCTCCTTCTTTGAAGAAGAAAATACCCAAGTGTGCGCAGCTATTTTTGTTGTTCTCCAAAAACCAGCCCAAAAATTAAGTCGCCTATCTCGAAACGGCAAAGCAACGAAACGCTGTATACTAGTTCACGCTTTTTCGGTAATTTTTTAATCTCTCAATTCCATATTTCTATTATGCAGGCGAAGTTGTTGAAACTTACTTTTTGGCTTTTAGACATTAATCCCAAAATAGATGATGCTGCTGTTGAGTTGTGGCTCTGGGGAATTGACCAGAATGGATGTCGGGTGCTAATTATTGATAGAGAAGTTATTGGTTATTTTTATGTTGTGGTGAATGAAGGATTTGATCCTTCGAAGATTGCGTCAGAAATCATGAATTCTTATAGTTCTTCAATTGTGCAAACGGAAATTGTTGAGCGCCGCTTTTTCGGCAAGCCTGTGCAGGCAATAAAAGTTTACTGTAAAGTTGCAACTGAAACCATGAAGCTTGCAAAGCAGCTTCGAAGCTTCGAAGGGGTAAAAGAATGCCTCGAAGATGACATTCGGGTTGCCATGCGGTATTTAATTGATAATGATGTTGCACCATGCGCTTGGCATGAAATGGAAGTAGAGGAAGAAGAGAAGAAATTAGCATTAAGAGTTGACAAGGTTTATGTCGGAAAATCTATTCCAAAACGATTTGATTGTGTCGACAAGCCACAGCTTAAAACACTCAGTTTTTCAATGATTAGTTATAGTCAGGAAGGTTCGCCCAAACCAGACAGAAACCCAATAGTAATGATGTCAGTTGTTACCAGCACCGGCGAGGAAAAGCAGTTTCTAGCAGATGGAGACAAAAACGATAAAGTCCTTCTTCAACATTTTATCGATTATGTTTGCGAGTTTGATCCAGACATAATCGTTAGTTTTGGTGCCAACGCCAAGGATTGGGATTACCTAGTAAAACGAAGCCACCAACTAAAGCAAACATTCAACATAGATCGAAGCAAAAAAGAACCTCACACTAGCATTTATGGACACGTTTCATTTACGGGCATTGCCAACGTAGATCTCGTCGATTTCATGGATGTTTTCCCAGAAGTGAAAGTGAAAACACTATCCAACCTCGCTTATTATTTGGGTGTACTGAATAACCAATCGGGCAAAGAAATCGAGGATGTTGATTTTTCCGAGTTCTGGGATCAACCGCAAAAACGGGAAACGCTAAAAGAATTTAACCTAAATCAAGTTCGAAAAATCCAAAGCTGCGCAACGTTGCTGCTAGATTTTGCAATGGAACTCTCAAGCCTGGTTAGTTTGCCTCTGGACCATGTTATGACTGCAGCCGTAGGCTTTAGGGTGGAGTGGTTTTTGATTAAGCAAACTTCTAAAATCGGTGAACTTATCCCCAGACGCATTGAGCAGCCATATAGACCATACGCTGGCGGATTAGTGCTCAACCCGAAACCTGGTTTGCACGATAACATTGCAGTTCTAGATTTCAAGTCAATGTACCCAAACATCATGATAAGATACAACCTGTCCCCAGACACTTACGTTGCACCTGATGAAACTGAACCATCAGCAGGGGTCTACATAGCTCCAGAAGTAGGGTACCATTTCCGAAAAACACCACCTGGCTTTTACAAAGAAGCTTTAACCTATTTGATTGATGTCAGAAACAAAATACGTACTCAAATAAAAAAATTAAGTCCTAGCAGTGTTGAATATAGCATTTTAGATGCAAGGCAAAAAGCGGTAAAAATCATTACCAATGCTGCTTATGGGTATGCTGGCTGGATTGGTGCAAGATGGTATGTTAAGCCAGTGGCTGAATCAGCCTCAGCTTGGGGGAGGCATTCAATATTAAGCGCTGTTCATTTAGCTGAAGCAAAAGGCTTAACGATTATTTATGGCGATACAGACAGTCTGTTTTTGTCCAGCGACGAGAAGAAGCTCCAAGAACTTAAACTTGAGATTGGGCGGGATTTAGGTTTAGAAGTGGAAGTCAACGAAATTTACAAACGCATTTTCTTTACAGAAGCAAAAAAACGCTATGCGGGTCTCCGAAGCAACGGCACCTTGGACATTGTTGGGTTAGAAGTTATTCGAGGTGACTGGGC
>DATIXS010000284.1:0-5540 GCA_035518335.1 Candidatus Acidiferrum sp. | reverse complement strand
TAGCCGAAGATTCAATTTAAAAGTGGTGGCTGAAAACGCCTTCGACTATATAACTGGAAAAGTTAGAAGTTTAACTTTTTAATGTTTGTTAGCATCAAGCACTATATAGAGAATGTTGTTTCCGCGCAGAAGAACGTTGCCATAATTTGTCATTAGTTGATCGTCTTTTAATTCATTGGCACCTTCAAGAAGAATGTTCATGTGTCCATCGCACTTAATCATTTTTCCTTTATATTCGTAACCGTTTTTGAGAACAACCTCGATATTTCCGTGCAACTGTTTTATGAGAACATTCAACGGTTTTTTACTTGGTTCCATCATCATATTTTATTACCGTATCCTAGTATATTGCTGTATTATCCATGAACCCCTCACCAAATATAAAAGCATTATGAAAGACGGACGATTAAAGATCAATCAAGACACCGTTTGATTTCCTTGTTTCTGGCTGTTCCTTCTTCAACCTATATTACTTCTCTAATAATTAGAACAGTCACTCTCATTTTAAATCATTTAACATCTCACGTAGGTTTAATAGAAAAACATTATTTCGAGTCTAATTTGCTACTCGAAACTATATTTTCCTTACTAAAGAGAAAAGCGCGACCACTAGAAATGCAATGCCAGTCAAGAACAAGTTACCGCTAGTTAGGAAATAAACGATTACAGCAACAATTATTGCCGGAATCAAAATCAAAAATAGCTTTATCAGAATTATTATGACTAAACCAATGATAATTAGAACAATGAGAAAGCCAATGCCGAGTCCGCCAAGCCCTATACTACTCAATATTGAATAAACTATGGCCATTAACATCGAAAAATTCATGAGTTAGCCTCAACAAAAATGTGTAGAATGCAAGTAATATATTTTTCTTAGGAGCTCTAATGAGAAAAATTTAGTGTTTCATTTTAGATTTTATTTTAGGAATAACTTCTTTCTGCGTTTGAAGAACCCCCATAACTGTTATTCTAAACTTCTCATCAACAGTCTTCTGCACCAACCCATTCTTGGATAGCTCTCCCAAACGGGTGCTGATTATCTTACCACTTTTTCCAAGCTTAATCTGCAATTCATCTTTCGACAAAGCATCTACATTAACCATTCCTATTTTGTCCCCAAGATAATAAGCAGTAAGCCAAAGCGACAATGCTTCATTATCAGTTAACTTGTTTTTAGGTATCAGCAAGCTCGCGCCGTCACTTGAAAAAATCACTATGCTGTCTAGATCTTTAGCAAGCTGCTGTAGGTCGATGTTAAGCCAGATTTTTTGGGCAATCTCAAAAGAAGGAACAAGATTTTTGAAAAACTGGTTTATCAAAAGCCAAGCTTCTTGGGGTTCAGCGGCAAACTGTTGTTCAAGTTCTTTATATTTAAGGTAAACTTGGACTTTTTCTGTTTTTGCGGTCAACCCATTTTGCCTCTAATTTTTGTAAGCACTTCGTCTTCGACCCATTTCTCGCCTTGAATTGTAAGTTTAAATTCTGGCTTATTTGGATCAGGCTTGAAGACTTGACCCCGTTTAGTCATTTCATTTAATCGGGCGGGAACCATGCTTTTTATTCCGCTGCTTTCCAACTGTTTTTGGATTTGTGAGGCTGTGTTTTTTCTTTCTTCAGAAGCATATAGTATCAAGCCTACTGCTTCGTAATGGGTGAGACTTTCACGTGTAACGATTACTGGCCCTTCAGTTGTGGGTTCAACAATTCCTTTAAGTTGTGCCCCCGACGGCGTTAACTTGTCTGAAACAAAATCGGATAATTTCTCAACAAAGTTTTCTGGAATATTCCCCAACATATCAAGGATGTCTTGGGGATTTTCGCCTTCAATTACGACTTCTCCGAACGGAGTTTTTATGTGTGCTTCAATGTGCTTCATAAAGTGAGCCTCTTTTATTCTATAAGCTATGCTAAACCTTTTAGGATTTGCGGCTAAATGCTGGTTTTAACGAAAAAACAGCCTATCTGAGGCGTTCTTTCAATAGTTTAGCAACTAATTCAGGGTTAGCTTTGCCGCGAACTTCCTTCATGACAGCGCCCATAAGCATGCCTTGGGCGTTTTTGCCGAGCTTTTCAATTTGCTGATTGTTTTTGGCAATTACTCGGTCAATAATCGGCACTAGATCCTCTTCAGTGAACATTTTAAGACCTAACGCTTGCACTGCATCAGGCACGGTTTTATTTTCATTCTTTGAAAGCCAGCCGAAAACATTTGCTATAGCTTCTTTTGCAAGTTTTCCTGAACTAATAGCTACAAAGATATTTTTGATTTGATCGTCACTGACAAGGTCGATTTGGATTCCTTCTCGTCTAAGTGCCTTTAATGTTTCAGTTAAAAATGCAGCGACGGTTGATGCCTGAACACCTGTTTCCTTTACGATTTGTTCAAAAATAAGGGTATATTCTGAGTCAGGAAGTTGTTTGGCTAACTTTTCATTCAAACCATATTGTTTGATGAGGCGGATAACTTTCATTTCAGAAGGCTCAGGGAGATTATTGCGAACTTTTGTTACTAATTCATCTGTTATTGACGTTGGCGGAATGTCGGTTTCAGGATACATTCTTGCTGCTCCTGGTCTTGGCCGCATATATCTTGTCGTTCCATCATCTTTTGCCGTGCGCGTTTCAGCTGGAATTCCAGTTAATGCTTCGTGCGCTCTTTCGACAACCGCTTTTAACGCGTCTAAAACGTTTTCTTCAGTGTCAGCAACAAAAACCACAGCGTCTAATTCGGCAGCGACAGTAACTTTACGTAGAGCGTCCACTTCTTCAGGGGTTATCCCGTAATTGGGCATTTCATCAGTGTGAAATATTCCACCGACTCTACCCCAGAACTTTGCTCTGTCTGAGAGTTCGGTTCCAACTCGGAAGTCAGGCATGAGTTCCCGTTTCAGCAATCCACCATACTTTGGTAATTTAACAGCTAATACTCTTTGATTTCTATCTACTGCTTTTCGAATAACTTTGCTCTTTGTTTGTTTGAAAATTTCTGTAACGTCAAAGAATTCTTGCTTGAGATCTTCTGCTTTGACACCTCGCTTAGCAAGTTCTTCTTTCACACTAATTAGTCCAAGCTGCCGTTGAACCTCATATTCAACAACTTTAGAGATTAACTCAAGCTCCTGAACACCCTTTATTTCGATTAAAGCACCATTTGGCAAAGAAACGTTAAGATCTTGGCGTATTGTGCCCAAACCCCGCATCACTTTGCCAGTATCCCGCAGGATTCTGCCGATTGCAAACGCAACTTCTTGAGCTTCAATAGGTGAGTAAATCACAGGCGCAGTTGCAACTTCAATCAACGGTATTCCTAACCGGTCAATTCGATAACGAATAGTTTTACCTTCATCTTGGGTTCCGGTTTTCCGCGCTGCATCTTCTTCAAGGCTTGCTGCTTGCATAGGAATAGTTTTTTCTCCAACTTTAATCCACCCATCCAAAGCGATGATACATGTGCGTTGAAAACCCGTGGTGTTTGAACCGTCGATAACAGTTTTGCGCATAACATGAACTTCGTCAACAGGTTGCATATTCATCATTAAAGAAGCAGTTAGAACAACTTCCACAGCATCCAAATTTATTGGGTGCGGAGGTTCCTCATCCATTTCGACAAGGCAAGAACTATTTTTATTGGCTTCATAGAGGATTTTTACTCCTTTTTGGAATTCAAAATAAGCCGCAGGGTCAACTTGGCCTAGTTCACTCTGTGTTGGCCGCAATCGACGAAGAAAAGTGATTTCTGGTTCTTCTTTGAAGAGTTCAGGAGGGCAACTGCAAAACAGCTTTGAGTTAACGTTTAATTGTTGGTGGATTTCTAAGCCTACTTTTAAGCCTATTTTCGCGTAGTCAATTGCCACTGGTTTGTCCTCCTTCAAATATTCGATCTTGCGGAATCGTTCTTGGTGAATATTCGCCTGCTATGTTTGCTTTGAAAAGTTTGATTGCTTCCTCCGTGTTGTTGGTTTGTCCGAGTACCCACATGAGTTTGACAAGAGCTGTTTCAGGGAACATATCATCAGTTGGGATAACGCCAAATGATAAGAGGTCTCTGCCTGTGTCGTATACGTTCATGTTTACTCTGCCACAAATGCACTGAGAAGCCAGAGCAATCAAAACACCTTTTGAAACAGCATTTTTGATGCTGTCAAAGCAGAATTTACTAACGTGCCCCAACCCTGAGCCCTCCAGCAAAATGCCTTTTATGCCTTTGTTGACATAATAATCGATGACTCCTGAATCAAGCCCAGGATAAAACTTTACTAAGGCGACATTTTCGCTAAAATCTGGTTTAAGAAGCAGCTTCTTTGACGAATCGCGACGTTGATAATGATTCGTTAGCATGGTTACTTTTTGGTCTTTCACTTGGGCGATTGGGAAACCATTGATTGATTTGAAGGTATCTCTTCGACTTGTGTGGCACTTGCGGACTCTAACTCCTCTATGAATGATTGTTGCTATGTCCGAAACGGTTCCATGCATCGCTAACCCAACTTCAGCGAACTGTCCTTCTCCTGCTGCTTTCACCGCTCCAATAAGGTTTGTTGCGGCGTCACTACTTGGACGGTCTGATGACCGTTGTGCGCCAACAACCAATATAGGAACAGGCAGATTCTGAAGTGCAAAGCTTAGAGCGGCTGATGTGTAAGCCATTGTGTCTGTACCGTGAGCAACTACAATGCCATCCGCCCCTGATTCTATACGGTTGGCTATGATTACGGCAAGTTCCTTCCAATGCCTTTGAGTTATGTTTTCACTGTATAGGCTGAAGACGATTTCCGTGTCAACTTTTGCGATGTCGGAGAGTTCAGGGACCACACCGTAAAGGTCACTTGCAGAGATAGCTGAGCGAACTGCTCCAGTGCGATAATCAACTCGACTGGCGATTGTTCCTCCAGTGCTCATTATGACAACATGGGGCAAAGAAGGATTCTGTTTTGGCAGAGGAGGCGATGCAAAAGCAGGTTTTGCGCCTTTTCCAACTTTTTCGATTCTGACTTCTGATGTTACATGGATGCCGATGTTGTAGCCGCTTTTCATCTTAACGATGACAACGGTGCCGTCGCCTAGTTCTGAGCGGGGAATAAGGATGCCTTCGTAGATTTTTCCTTTGCTGGTGACTCGAATTATGTCGCCGATGTCACTGTCTGCTTTCTTTAGGGCTTCAATTGCTGCGCCCTTGTAATTTGAATTTTCAAGTTGACTCATGCTTGATTCTCCAATTTTTTGGAAACGTAAACTCCATCGCGCTCGTACCCGAAACGCCTGTAATATCTTCTTGTTCCTAATGCACTTATGACTAAAAGCTTTTTCAAGCCAAAATCCCGCAGTGTTATGCGTTCGGCTTCTGTTAACAAATCTGCACCAAAACCTTTATGCTGCCACGCGCCAGCCGAATGTTTTCCAACTGGGACAAGCGGACCGTAAACGTGGAGTTCCCGCACGATGGCGCAGGGCTCGGCGGTGACTTCAGGGCGGTGAGCCTTTGGGCTTGGGACACGCATCCGCAAATAGCCGAGCAAAACGTCGTTTTCCCTGTCCTC
>DATIXS010000283.1:0-4819 GCA_035518335.1 Candidatus Acidiferrum sp. | reverse complement strand
TGCGAAAGCATAAAGGATATTTTTGATTTCGCTAAAATGTACGAGCAGATTGGTGTTGAAGAGTTAAGTTTGATAGATGTGAAAAAAACCGTTGGCGAGGCAATTGCGCTTTTTTCCTGCTCGCCTAACCTGAGAATCATTAATGAATGCAATGGACTTAGGGTGCTTGCAGATTCATTTTTGAGGCAACTATATTACAATTTAATTGACAACTCAGTAAGACATGGCAAACGAGTCACCAAGATTAGAGTGCATTACGAGAAAAACGCAAAGAACGAGTTGAATTTGATTTACGAAGACGACGGCGTTGGCGTACCCGTTCAGAATAAGCCCTATCTATTCAACGATGGATTTAGCACTAGTGACTCATCTGGTCACGGCTTATTTTTAATTAGAAAAATGATGAAAGTCTACGGGTGGTCTATTGAGGAAAATGGAGAACCAGATGTGGGCGCTAAATTCGCCATCACCATTCCAAAATTGAATAACATTGGAAAAGAAAACTACGAAATTTCAAAATGAGTTTTCTAAATGTCTCTATATTGGGTGATACCATGTTTTGGGTAAAATTTGTTCGGTTTGGGTCAGTTTGCTTTTTTGAATTGGAGTTAGCTGCGTTTGCAGATTGCGATCCCCTGCGACTCTAAGCGTGTTCCTGCGTTCTTCTGCATTCTTTTGAGGCTTTTTTTGACCCAAGCTGCCTCTATTTTTAAGTGTCAACTAGATGTCTTGTACCGTCGGGACAATGAACCAACTCGCCCTTCATCACCGGGAAAAAACGTATTTTACACGACTTCAGCTGACTACATCCATCGCAATCACGAGACAACAACTCTTCATTCACTTCCTCTTTCAACACTATTTTGGAAGCAATCACAATGAACCTCTAAAGAAATAAAGTTATGCCCGATTGAGTCCCAAGGGGTAAACTGTGCAACAAAAACAAGGTTTCTATAGTCTGAATTCTGAGTGCATAAAGTTTAAAAAACTGATTGGAAATTCTTCGTTTGATGGGTAGGTCGGAGGGAAATGCAGGGTGGTTCGCCACCTTCACGCATCTTCCGCACACTCTAACCTGCCCATCTTAACATCTTAAAATCTTAAAAGTGTGCGGAACTGCCTATATTTTCTATTTAGATTATTTGTGGAATTCTTAAGAACTTTCAGACTCCACTATAAAATAGGAATGCCCTAGTCCCAAGGCTTCCGCGGATCGACGCTTAAAGGCCCACACACATATTTTTCGGCTCGATACGCGGAGGCCGACCCCAAGAACACGGACTAATGCGTTTAGGTTCAGGTAGCCTAGTGATTATATAGCGGAATTTGATCGCAAGCAACTCAGCAGGAATATATGCTAAGACGGGACAAAAACATTAGCCTCCCTAATTGTATTCATGAGCATATTACTTATCGTGGTAACCATGCATACTATGAAAAAATCGTACGGGGAAAGAGTTAAAAAATAGCGCAGGCATAAAATCAGTAATGTCAAGTGTCAGAAGTATGGCTAAAAACAAAGTAATTGGTTTTACAGAATTCTTCGGTAAAGTTAATGCCATAGTTGTCCAAGAAGGAAAAGTTGAACTTAAAGAAACTCAAATTGAAAGACATGATTGTTGCTGGAAAGACTAACAAAAAAATCGAGACCAAACGAAATCAAAAAAGAAGAACGTAAAATGAAGCTAATTAAATTCTCCACCACACATGGGACAATTCAATCGCAATTTTCCCTGAACATTGATTAATTTGTTTACGCAGTAGAAACAATAGTAGATTTGGCATTTAGGACAGTGGCTAAAGCCGCCGCCAATCATTCTTCCGCAAGCATCGCATGGTCTCGACAAAAGAACATTCGGCATAAGAGCTTTCATAATTGAAGATCAATATAACTTCAGGTGTTGAAACGACGTATTTATGCAGTAGAGGCTACATTAAAAGTGTAACTTGGGCAGAAGGGAAGAGAAGTTCTGCTTGCAGCTATCTTTAAACTAGATATTGTTTAAGTAGTTGTGGAAGTTCTTTCGAGAAGAGCGTTTATAGCATTAGACAACGATTGGCATGCCGCTTGCCTAGACTCTGCCGATGTATCAGCTTCTAGCTCCTCTAGTTTTCTACGTAGACTTTCCACTTCCTTCATAATATCTTGCTTCTTCTTCTCATAATCTTCATTAAGTTTATGCTGTTCATCAGAAAAATTCTTCTGCGCAGTTTCCAGATCACACTTAGCCGTCCTCAAGTTCTGAATTAATTGAGGAGTTTTGTCATCCGTCTTCTTCTTCAGTATTTTATGTTTGTTTTCTTCTTCTTGGGCTTTCAATTGACGATCCAGTTCATTCACGCGATTGGATAAAATTTGAAGTTGAGCATCCCTTTTGAAAGTAAATTGCTTCGCTTTTTCAGCATATTCCTTATCCGTCTCGACAAGAAAATGATTGTTGTAAGCCAAAGCCTTCTCAACTGCGCTACAGTTCGCTTCTTCAACTTTAATTTTTGTCAGTGCACCTTCAACGTCAAGAAAAATCCGCGAACGATCCTCTGCAAACTGGTCGTCCACGTACACGTTAGATTGAGACTCAAAATCAGTCACAATTTTCTGAAAGTTAGAAAGCCAATTATCAAAATTTTGACTAAAGGGCGAAGCAGGAAAAATCAAAGTTCCAAGTTGTTTTGACTCATTTACAGTTTTTTCTGCCAGCTCCTTCATGTGAGCAAGATTCTTTTCTTTAAGAGACTCCGCGCTGGGCAATTCGACTGGTTTTTCTGGTTCCATAATGCTTTTTAATGAATTGATTTCTTCTCTTAAAGCAGCAATTTCACTTTCTAAAGTATTAGACTTAGCCTCAGCTATTCTTTTTAACTCTTCAATTTCAGCTAAAAGACTTTGTTTTTCAGTCTCTAGACTTTTGAGTTTCTCGACTGTACTCTTAAGACTACTCATATTGGTTTTTCTCCCCTTCTGCGGAAGATAATAGTTTTTTTTACACTTAAAACTTTTGCAAGAATTGTCGAAAATCAATAACTGCTTCTAAAATTTTGCTTTCTGTTAGTAGTTTGGAATTGAAGAGTTTGGAAAATTGGTTCCAGCCTTAACGTTATTAAGATTCTTGTTGGTTTTCGAATTGAATCTGGGAACTATGTCGATAAGAATTGAGTAAGTAAACAAGACTATGTAGAATATGCTTGGAATCACCAACAGACTTGGCAGAGCACTTTCTCCACCTCGGCCCAAAGCGAACAAAGGCCCAATAACAGCGCCTAACGGTATTATTAGAACCCAGTTCATGTTGTGACCTTTAAAGAGTGACTGAAGATCTTTGAGCTTATACATGATTGGCAATGTAACAGCGAAAAGCGCGAGTTCGGTAATTTGTATTGGCAAGCTTGTTACTGCATAGTTTAGGGCTTGGAACCAATTTTGAGAGATAGGCCACAATAACTCGATTCCTCCTGTGAAAAAATCACCTATTAAAATATGCGAAAGAAGAGCTGCGTAATAAGGAATGGCCCGTTTTCGATAAACCGCAAAAAAAGGAATCATAAGAACAGTTATGGTGATGAACGAGTGGGTAGGCCCTCGATGCATAAGGAAACGCAGAATTAGATCCACATCAGGAAGAACCGAAGCCGTTAACAGAAGCGGCAAGTTCACTTTGACTTTAGCAAGCTTTGAAGACCCCTTTCCTAACAGGTATCCTAAAGCAAAGTGACCGATTGCAAACGTTCCAAAAACCTCTTGCTACCGTAATTGCAAATTGACCCTATTAAAGCCAACTCTGGCGATTGCTTGGTTGAAACATCGTGTTCAATTGGCAAAATTAGTTTCTTGTTAAGTAATACCTTGGTTTTCTACTAATTGGAAAGTGCCCTGAAGTTTTTTCTTTAGAAATATAATTCAAAATTGGGTTTTGGTTGACTATTTATTACTGGGTTTGTGCCTGCAATGACCCATAATATGACTTGGTTACTTCAACAAACATGAGTGGACCAGTAGTTTTTGCGATCGCATGCACCCGGTGAGTTACATTATTTACGAATGTTAATGCTTGCTGTTTTTCTTTTAAGTCAAGTTTGTTTTTCGTTAACTCCATCTTGACGGCGTATTCTGCTAACATATCAGCACCGCAGATTTCTCCGTTGTTTATCAACATCGATTTAACCATGTCCAATAATTCTTGTTTGCAATCCAAGTTTTTCCACAGTGGTTCTGCTTTAGAATAAGTTTGCTTTAGACCTTTGAGATCTTTTGTACTGTTGTTTCCTATGAATAACTTAACTCGTTGTTGCCATTTAGTGATCCACCAGCCTGTCCAAATGGTTAGGAAAGAGTCAAGTTCTGGCAGATCGCTTTTTGAGATTGTTTCTATTTTTTCGTCAAAGTTTATAGAATAAAATGATTTGTTACTGAATTTCATGTAGTTGGCGAAGTCTTTGTATGCGAGTTGAAGCACTCTTTTGTCGGAACCTTGCGTTTCTAGGGTTGGACTTATTTTTTGGATTTTTTTAGCAATTAATTGTTCAATGGAACTCATTTTTGCCTTCTCCTTCTTCTTTTCCTTCTTCTCTGTCTTGTATCGCATCATATGCGACACACCCTTCTCTTACTCTACGCTATATAATTGTCTTAGGCTAGTTTGAGTAATATTTCGGTTCTTGACATATTTTAGAAAAGAAATTGAGATTATTCAAAAAAAGTAGCGAAAAGCTAATTCTTGAGTCGATATCGTCTTGGGCGCTTTGGTACACCGGTAATATTCCAATTTTAGAAATATGCCTTATGAAGGCAAAAAAGTATTGAGAATCAGAAATCAGGTGTCAT
>DATIXS010000282.1:0-3603 GCA_035518335.1 Candidatus Acidiferrum sp. | reverse complement strand
GTATTCAGTTGCACTTGCTGCCCCAAACTTAATTTCCACTTTTCGCGATTGGGGAATAAACGTAGCCATGGTTAAATATTCTGCTCAATACAACAGCGAAAACAACAGTACTAAAATAAGAAGCGTTTTTGTTTCAGGATTGTTGTTCGAGATAATTTTGGGTCTTCTGCTCTCTTTCGTTTCTTTTGCTCTCTCTGGTTTCTTAGCCACTAGCTTCAATCGCCCGGCCATAGCTCCCCTTATTCAAATAGCTTCTTTTTTCGTCTTGGCTAGCGCACTCATTAACGCAGCAACTGCAGCTTTTACTGGTATGGAAACAATGCACCTTAACAGTATCTTGCTGATAGTTCAGTCTATAGCTAAAACTGTTCTAATCCTTACACTTGTATTGTTAGGTTTAGGAACCCTAGGTGCAACTACGGGTTTTACAGTTGCTGTTGTGGTCGCAGGATTAACTGGGGTGCTGTTAATGTGGACAATATACAAATCCTTGCCTAAACCTGCTGAAAGCAAACTAGAAATCATGGCAACAATTAAGACCATGTTCAAATATGGTTTACCCCTATCAATAGGTACAATTTTGGTAGGTTTCTTAACTCAATTCTACGGCTATATCTTGGCAATTTACGTATCAAACAACAGTATTATCGGCAACTATTCTGTAGCGTTAAATTTTGTTGTTTTGATTGCCTTCTTTGCTACCCCTGTAACAACTATGCTATTTCCAGCATTTTCTAAACTAGATCCCCAAAAAGATAAAGCTCTTTTTGGAAATATCTTTCAATATTCCGTAAAATATGCTTCATTTGTTGTTGTGCCTGTTTCAGCTATGGTTATGGCTCTTGCGCAGCCGGCAATAAGCACCATATTCCAAGATAAATACGTTCAAGCGCCACTGTTTTTGGCTTTGTTGTCAGTCACGTATCTTTACACTGCTTTTGGCAGTTTAAGTGTAAGTAATTTGATAAATGGACAAGGTTATACCACCTTCAACTTGAAAATCTCTATTCTCACAATCGCCATTGGTTTTCCATTGAGTTTCATTCTCATATCTAACTTTGGCGTCATAGGCTTAATCGTTACCTCGTTAACAGTTAGTCTTCCAGGTTTGTTTATCAGTTTAGGCTTCATCAAAAAACGTTTCGGAGTTACAGTGGATTGGGTTTCTTCAGGAAAAATTCTTTTGTCTTCAGCGATAGCCGCTATTTTGACATATATTCTGGTGTCTCAGCTTCCATTTTCTAGCCTGATTAGTTTAATTATCGGTTTTATTGTTTTCATTGTTATTCTCATAGTTGTTGCACTAGTTACTCGAACCGTTAGCAGTGCTGATATTAATAATCTCCGAGAAATAGCAAATGGACTTGGAGTTTTGCGAGGGCCGTTGAATTTCATAATTAGATTACTTGAGAAATTAATGAAAATACTACAATTAAGGCAAAACTGATTAATGCTAACCGATCATAAACCAAATTTCTACGAAATAGTTAGACTCTGTTCGAGCTTATTTGAAAACGAACCTTTCTTGTTAGTTTGCAATAATGCTCTATATTTGCCGCAGTATTCCCCACCGACGTGCGTACATGTATAGCTCGCATTTGAGAAGAATGTGCACGAATTATTGAATTTGCATTGTTTTTCTCGTATGAGGTAAAATGACAAGTCCTTAGGATTGAAAATTTTCATCTTGCTTATCAACTCAAGAACGATTTAGTAATTATAATTCTCGTTAATGCTAATAGAATTATGTGGTTGTATCAATACAGTAACTACCAAAATTTATCGTGAATTTTAAATGAAAAATCGCAAGTCATAATAAAAACTAGTAGTTAATTAATTGGGGATTGACATGAAAGCACTTGTTCTTAGCGGCGGCAAAGGCACTAGGCTTAGACCTTTAACTTTCACCTGCGCCAAACAACTAATTCCAGTAGCAAATAAGCCAATACTTGGGTATGTTCTTGATCAGGTAGCTTCAACCAGTGTGAAAAAAGTCGGGATCATTACGGCACCTGAAACAGGACAATTTGTTAAAGATTATGTTAAAGATGGGTCAAACTGGAATCTTCAGGTAGATTATATTCCTCAAGAGCCTCTCGGGCTTGCACATGCAGTAAAGACTGCAAAGCGATTCCTAGGGCAAGATTCTTTTGTCATGTGCTTAGGCGACAACGTTACTGGTCAAGGCTTGGGAGCTTTTGTGAAGAAATTCAAAAATGAACATCTTGATGCTTTAATTATTCTTAAAGAAGTTGATAATCCGTCAAGTTTTGGTATAGCTCAACTAGATGAAAAAGGTAACATTATCCGGTTAGCAGAGAAACCTAAGACGCCTATGGGTAATCTTGCTATTATTGGCACTTACCTTTTTTCCAACAAAGTTCACCAAGCCATAGAAAAGATAAGGCCGTCTTGGCGAGGAGAACTCGAAATTACTGACGCTATTCAAGAAATGATCAACATGGGCTTTAAAGTTAAGGCCGAAATCCTAAATTCTTGGTGGCTCGACACAGGAAAAAAAGATGATATCCTTTCAGCTAACGCCAAAATATTAGACACATACATCGAATATAGCATAAAGGGCAACGTAACCAACAGCATTTTAGACGGTAGAGTCAAAGTGGAACCAGACGCAAAAATAGTGAATAGTACCATTAGAGGACCATGTATTATTGGAAAAAATGTTTCTGTTGAAAACTCTTTTATTGGCCCTTATACAAGCGTTGGCGATTGCTCAGCAATTGTCAATTCAAATGTTGAATATTGTGTTATACAAGAAAACGTGACTATCAAGGATGTGGAGCGACTAGAAGAGAGTTTGATTGGTAAAAACGCTAAGGTGACAAGAAACCAAAGAAACAGAACCATCCGTTTGCATATAGGTGATTTCTCAGAAGTGGAAGTTTAACCGAACAATAACAACTATTATAAATATTTTTAAAATATATGTTAGCGAGAAAAGCAAGGGAATCTTGATGTTAAAAGGAATAAATATTAGGCCAATTAGTCGGTTACCAGACGAAAGAGGCTTTTTCTGTGAAGTAATGCGAAAAGACTGGAAAGATCTTTTTGCAGAAGATGTTGTGGCACAGGCAAATCTCTCTTTTACTTATCCGGATATTATACGAGCTTGGCATAGACATCATAAGGGCCAAGTAGACTATTTTTTAGCATTGAAAGGTTCGATAAAAATCGGGGTATATGACGAAAAAACTGAGGAAATAAATGAGGTTATTTCAAGCGGCTTAAACTTGCAAGTTGTGCGTGTTCCAGGTTATTATTGGCATGGGTTCAAAGCACTTGGAGATGAACCGGCAATGCTTCTTTACTTCACAACTAACTTGTATGATCCTGCACATCCTGACGAAGAACGCAGACCGTGGAATGATCAAACACTTATACCTAAAATTGTAAACGGTAAGAAAGATGATGCTCGTGTTGGTAAACCTTGGGATTGGAATTATCCTCCTCATAAGTGATGAATTATGAAACTGTTAGTTACTGGTGGTTTAGGTTTTATCGGAAGCAACTTTTGCAGGTATATGCTTGCGAACAATCCTGACTATGAATTGATAAATGTAGACAAAATAGGAATAGGCGCTA
>DATIXS010000281.1:0-7432 GCA_035518335.1 Candidatus Acidiferrum sp. | reverse complement strand
AAAATAGTCTCTTGTATGTTTTCCTCCCAAAAGAATAGACAGCAAAATGAGTCCCATGAAAAGGGTATAAGACATAGTTTTTTAAGATGTAAATCTATGTTTGCTACCCGTTATTTGGGCGAGTTGAAGGTCACGTTCGAGAAGAAACAATAAGCTCTCAAGAGTATTTTCGCTCATTTTTTTCCTTGAGGTTTTCCCTGACTCTAAACTTCACTATTTCCTTTATCAAATCTATGGGCATTGGCTTATCCAAAGGAAATTTGACGGTGCCTTGAACTTCGCTAATCTCATAGATGGCAAGTTTCTCTCTAAATGCTTCAATAGCTGACTTTCGCGGATAGAAACCTATATGATTTTTGAATGCCCCAAACCATACTAAATTGCCGTTCAGTTTGAAAGCTGGCATGTTGTAACTAATTGCTTCTTCGGCTTTGGGAGCCGCGTCCTTGACAGCTTGCCTTATTTGTTGTAAGACCAATTGAACATTTTTTGGAAAAGTATGTATGTACTCGTCAATAGTGTCAAAATTCTTCATGGCTTAAAACTCCAATAGTGTGTTTTTAGAGCATCCCTAATAATGTTCCCTTGTATCCTGGTTTGAAGGATTAGCTTTGATTTCCTTCTACCAGAAAGATCCTGCGGGATTTGGTGTGTTGGGCATTATGTTTTGTGTGATATCCCAGTATTCTACTATTTTATCGCCTTCAAACCGGAATAGGTGCATTTGTCGTAGTCCGCCTTCAGCAGGCTTGGTTGGTGAGGCCATGAGTTGAGTGTAGGCAGCCACAAAATCGCCATCTGCGAGCACCTGCTTCAATTCGAACTGTGCCTCTGGGTATTTGGGTCCGTAGTCTTTGTTGGCGGCGATCATTGCGTTAACTATATTTTCCATATTTCCTGCGACAAAGGGATTATGGGTTTTGCAGTTTGACGAAAAGAACCGTAATCCTTCCTTGAATTTTCCTTCTTTAATTAGCTTGAAGTATTCTGAAACGATCTTTTTTTGATTTTCCTTTCTCTGCATATCAAAAACGGTGGGTTTTTCCATTTTAGTTACCTCCAAAAAGACATTTAAACCGTAAGTGGCGTAATCTAAATAAGCATTTCTTTCGAGGGATTTCCAACATAGCGCTGAGAAGTTTTTATCTGCAATGTCTTTGTCTAAAGCATTAGAAAAAATGCAAAGAAAAAGCGAGTTATTCATCAGGTTGTTTCTAATTGAACGATTTGGATTAGGTTGCCGCATGTATCGTCAAATACTGCAATTGTTGAAGGGACTGGCAGTTTTGTGGGGGGCATCGTGAAGCGGACACCTAGTTTCTGTAGTCTTTCATATTCATCTTGGATACTTGAAACAAAGAATAGTGCTGCGGGGATTCCTTGTTTGAAAATCGCTTTCTGGTAGGCATTGGCAGCTGGGTTATCATTTGGCGCTAACTGCAGTTGAGTACCTTCAGGTTCTTCAGGCGAAGCAACAGTTAGCCATCTGTATTTCCCCTGTGAAATATCTTGTTTCTTAACAAAACCCAGGATTTTGGTGTAAAACTCAAACGCTTTTTCTTGATCATCTACATACACGCTTGTATATTTGATCTTCAAAAATTTAGACTCCTTCATTAAAAATAATTAAGCTTTACAATTAATTTGAAGCTTTCGCGTCCACCAACTTTTCCTCACTTCCATGAACTGAGTTGGAGTCATTATCTTTTTTAATGGTGGTTGGCCGCTGGGTCCCGAACCCAAACCGGGTTCAAGACCTTATTTCTTGCAAGTGGTTTTTTTCTCAACTCGGCTTTATTGATGCGGACTGGGTCGGACTGGACTTATTTTATGTGCCCTGATACGCCGCGCTTTTTTTGCCCTGGTGGCAAGTATTAGGGATTTGAAAATTGCGTATTTGATCCTTTAATTTGAACGGTTAAAAACTTTGATTAACGTCTGGGCTTAAGTAGAACGTTAATTTTCTGATCGTCTTATTGGAATCAAGATTTAGCCTTTTGTCCCTCAGTTAATTTATTTCTCTACTTTTCTCTTACTCTCTCTTGTCTTCTATCAGATAGTTAGAGATACAAACAATAACGTTTACCGCTTGCGTTTCCTGAAGTAAAGCAACAAACCAGTCCCAACTACTACCGCTATTAGAGCAAAGAAAACTGCAGCTACGAGTGCAAATGGGAAAATCTCCTGATTCGACGAAGGCGTACAAGAAGGCGATGTGGTGTGCGAAGGGGACGAAGAAGGCATGGATGGGGATGGCTGAGGAACAGTAATTGAACCAAACGCATAGACGTTGTTATCGTCTGAGCCGATGTAGAGTACGCCATTAGCGATAGAGGGAAAAGACTCCACAGGGTAGCCAGTCGTGTAGCTCCATATTTTGCTGCCCGTTGCAGCATCCAAAGCATAGACGTTATTATCACACGAACCGACATAGACTACACCGCCTGCAACAGTGGGGCTTGAATCGATCTTATCGCCAGTTTTATAGTTCCACGCTTTGTCGCCCGTCGTGGCATTAAAGGCGTAGATATACCCATCATCAGAACCGATATACACCAAACCGTTGGCGACTGCGGGAGAAGACTCAACGGTGCCACCTGTTGTGTAACTCCATACTTTATTGCCCGTTTTGGCATCTATGGCATAAACCGAGTTGCCTGACCCAAAATAGACGATGCCGTTAACAACTGCAGACGAAGAGTACAGGGGACCAAGCGTTGTAAAGTTCCATATTTTTGTGCCGGTGGCAGCGTCTAGGGCGTAAGCAGTATCATAAGAGTTAACATAGAGAACTCCGTCTACAAATGCCGGATTAGTGTACACAAAATTGCTAGTTTTAAAGCTCCATATCATAGTACCCGATGAGGCATCTAATGCATACACATAATGGTCGTTTGACCCAACATAAACCACGGAATTGACAACAATAGGCGAAGAATACACCTCGTCGCCAGTCGCAAAATTCCATCTTAAGCTACCGTTATCAGAGTTTAACGCGTACACATTATGGTCACGTGAACCAAAAAAAATAACCCCGTTACTAATTGATGCGGAAGATTTTATTGGACCAGTTGCAGTATAGCTCCAAATTTTGAGACCGCTTGCTGCATTCAAAGCATAAAAATTACTATCTTGGGAACCCACATAGACTACACCGTTAACTACTGCAGGAGAACAATATTCAACTGCATTGTTGGTCGGGAAAATCCACAAGGATTGGTTTGTGAGTGGTCCGATTGATGCGGTATAGCCTGTGTGCGATAAATCATGATGGAATGTTGGCGACCAGTCCACAACAGATGTTTGGGCATATGCCTGCAAAACTGTATGGTATCCAATTCCTAATGCAACTGTTAAAATCAAAATTCCTGTTATTATTTTCTTATTATTGATCTTCTCAGCTCCATCGTTGATTCGCGCTAAAAAAGAAAAAGGTTAGGTTGTTGAATTAAAGAGTGTTGGGTAAAACGCTTTTGCTGCGGCTGCGATTTGGTCTCCGATTCTTGGCCCTGCTTCAGCGAAAAGGTCTCCGTCGACAACAACTATTCTATTGTTCTGAACTGCGCTAACAGAGCTCCAGCCAGGCCTTTCTTTTACTTGCTCGACGCTTCCGTAAAACGGCGTGTCTCCCGGGTTAGCCATGTCTGTAGGCAACAATATTACGTCGGGGTTCTTTTCGACAATAGTTTCCGAGCTAACGGTTGGATATTGCTGTGTTTCGTTTTCAAAGATGTTTATTCCTCCAGCCTTCGCAATTACGTCGTTTATGAATGAAGTTGAGCCTGCTGACATTAGTGGAGGTGTCCATACTTCATAGTAAACTAGCGGTTTGGTCAGGTTTGCGGCTGCTATTTTGGCAGTTATGGTATTTATCTGAGTGTTTATGCTGTTGATTAGTGTTGTCGCGTTTTGGTTTGCACCTGTTGCTTTGCCCACCATGGTGATGTCTTTGAGTACGCCGTTGACATCATTGGGATTTAAGACGAGCACTTTTTCACCTAAGCTTCGCATGGTTACGACATCTGGATCATTTATGGGAGTTGCGAGAATAAGGTCTGGGTTGAGTGATGCGATTGTTTCTTTGTTTGGTGTTGAGAATCCTCCGACGCTTGTCATGTTGCCTGCTGCTATCCAAGCGGTGAAGTTGTATGGGTAGTGGTCATAATCGGTTACGCCAACAACTTTGTCGCCTACACCTACGGCGAAGAGAATTTGGGTGTTACTTGGGGCTAGCGAAATAATTCTCTGAGGAACTGAAGTTAAGTTAGTTGCGTAGCCTTCGTCATCTACAACCGTTATATTCTTTTGAGTATTTGTTTGGTTTGAAGCTGCGTTGTAGTTACTGTAAATAAAAGCGGCAGAGACGATAGAGACGAGGATTATAATGGTAGCAATATAAGTGATGTATTTTTTGTTCATATTTCTTTAACCTTCATTTTATCTGGATGGATTATCCAACCAGCATATAAGCTTTGGCTAAGTTTAAGTAAAGGTCGCTGATGCCTCAAAAAAGGCAAATTTTAGTTTGCAAGGAAAAAATGTATAATAGGAAAACAAATAAGACGGTCAACTTTATTTGCGGTAGTGATTACATGACAATCTGGTTCTGCGTCAAGACAGCCCAAACCCCAAATAGTGTCGCTGAAGTCGTTCGCGCATTCAACACATTTGAAGAAGAAACACCCAACGGCAAATGCGTCTGGATCATCGAGAGAGGCAAAGGTATAGAAGAATACTGGCAAATCCTAACTAAATACGAACGCCAAAAAGGTGTCTCCTGTGTGGCGCTGGTCTATCAGGAGGGCGACACAGTAATTTTGGGCGAGGTAGCAGATGAAGTCCTCCCAAATTTCTTAGCGCCACTACTGGCAAGCTATGGGTTTGATAACGTAAAATGGATTGTTGCTAACCCTAAACGATAGACAGTCAGGATGTCAGAATTCTGTCGTCGTATCAAAAGCTCTCACTGCTAGCAAGAACATGACTATGGCAAATCCAGCCAGAAATCCCAACGAGAAAAGAAGCTCATTGAATGAAGTAACATAATGGACACCGAAGGAATAGAAATCCGATCTTATCCCAAAATAACGCATGCCGTTAATGAAATGTGTTAGAGGATTAAGGTAAGCTGCAGCTTTTAACACTATTGGCAAGGAATCCAGCGGGTAAAGCGCATTGCTTGCAAAAAAGAGCGGCAAAGTAAGCAGAGTAATTATCGCTTGACTAACATTATGATCTTTTACTTTCATGGCGATAGCACTGGAAAGAAACATTAAGCTCAAGGAAAACAGCACTGCAAATAATAGGACGCCGCCTATCGCGGCTAAAGTGCCTACCACCGTTAAGCCAAAGAAAAACTGGGTTCCAAGAACATACCCAAATAAGATTACGATTGCAGCTTGGATCAAGGCTTTTGTGATTCCGCCTAAAGTTTCACCTAAGAGTATTTGAGAACGAGGCAGGGGCGAAACCACAATCTCTTTCATCAACCCATATTGCTTGTCAAATTGAATGTTCTGCCCTGAGTACAGGCAGGTGAAAAGAATAGTCATGCCCACCACACCTGCGGTCATAAACGTCATGTAACTCACTGAAACTGCACCCGAAGGAGCAGAGCCGTTTGCGAAAAAAATGTTGATATTGCTAGACATCGATATGCCGTAAAGAACCAGCCAAAGCACTGGCTGAATTAGGGCGGAAAAGAGAAGAGCTCTGTTGCGAGAGAACTTGATCATGTCACGCCAATAAATTGCAATAAATCCTTTTTCCACGCTTTTATTCCTTTCCTAAAGTTTTTTTATCCGCTATTTTCTTGATTAACTTCGTTTAATCCTCTTCCCGTGTACTGAATGAAAACATCATCCAAGGTTGGTTTCACCAAAGTAATGCTAATTATTTGGATGTCTTCATTTCTAAGAAGGTCAATTAGTTTTGTGATTGGCTGCACTTTTTCTTCGAACTGAATAATCAACCCGTCGGATGTGTTTCTGATTTGGCTTATGCCCGGTATGTCTTTGATTAGTTGACCAGCTTTCCCATCATTGTCAGTCTGAAGTTGGGTGCAGTCTTGCCGGAGAGACTTCTTCAGTTTTTCGGGCGTTCCATTTGCTATTATTTTTCCTTTATCTATAATGCAAATTATGTCGCTGTTTTGGTCGGCTTCATCCATGTAATGAGTGGTAAGGAGCACGGTCACTCCTTCTTCTTTGTTTACCCTTTTAATGTAGGACCATATGCGTTTTCTAGTCTGAGTGTCTAGACCTATTGTTGGCTCATCAAGAAATAATACCTTAGGCTTCACCATGAGTCCCCTAGCGATTTCTAGTCGCCGTTTCATTCCTCCGCTTAGTTTTTTAGTTAACTCATTTCTTTTATCATCCAATTCCACAAGCACTAAAAGTTCGTCAATTCGCGATCTTCGGGTTTCTTTTGGGATTGAATATATTCTGCCGTGAAAATCAAGTGTTTCCCAGACAGTGAGGTCTCTGTCGAGCCTTTGGTCTTGAAATACGACACCTATGGATTTGCGCACTTCACCTTTCTGTTTAGCTACGTCGAACCCAGCGATGATTACTTTTCCCTCTTGTATAGGCATCAAGGTTATTAGCAAATTTATGGTGGTTGTTTTGCCCGCGCCGTTTGGTCCCAAAAACGAGAAAATCTGTCCTTTCTTAATATCGAAGCTTATTTTGTCAACCGCACGCAATTTTCCGTAATTATGGCTGAGCCCCTGCACCGAAACAACATTATTTTCCATGGTACTATACTTCACTCCAGTTTTTGTAGAGCTGCCAGCGACTTTGAGAGAACTAGGTTGATTCTTTCTGGTGCGACCCCATGCGCTAGAAGGCTGGAGACTTCATTAATTACGGGATTGACAAGAATTGTGTCATTGATTAATGCCACATGCAGGTCGTTGAAAGTATCATTTGCCAAAGAAATTGAACCACTGATTTTCTGCGTGTAATAATCCTTCATTGAACCATGTGCCTGTACAACTTTTTTGCCAGAATCACTAATTTCATAAATAGTCTTGCCATCAACCGCTCTTCCAACTATCCATCCTTTATTTACCATAGATTTCAAGAGCGGATAGACGGATCCTGTGCTTGGCTTTTCGCCAGTCAATTGGTTCACTTTTTTTATGATATCGTAGCCAGTGGCTTTGTTTTCTGAGATAATTTTAAGCATTGACATTTTAAGAAGTCCCTTAAACATATAGCATCTACACCGACATGTCGGTATAGTAATACTTTATCGATATAAGGTTGATGGTTGTTTCGGATGTGTTTTCTGTCTTAAAGTCTATAAAGGCATTGATGAGGTCAGAACTGACGATCGAGTGGTTTCTGCAAGTCTTTTCAACCTTCTGGCACGATATTCTCAATACTTTTAAAGCTACCTAAATTTTGAGATGTCAATTTTTTTACTT
>DATIXS010000280.1:0-3720 GCA_035518335.1 Candidatus Acidiferrum sp. | reverse complement strand
CTATGGGTCTTTTAAAGCCTAGTTCTGTGGCGGCTTCGTCAGTTAACGAGACTTGCAAACCCGTTAATTGCCAGTTATCTATGTCCACGTCTAAGCCTTCTACCTCACCTAAAGAGTAACCTTTGGCACTAACTATTTTTTTGCCGTCTAACTTAGTAGACCGCAGTTGTTTTTCTTTTTCTGCTATGTCTTTGAGATTTCTCACTGGTTCAACAAGAGTTATAACATCGCCCAATACTTTGATAAGCTGGGTTGGCAGACATATGACGATTTTGCTAAATAATGGCTTTTTAAAATCAAGTTCATCTCTAGCCTCGTCGCTTAAGTCAACATAAAAAGCTGTGGCTTTCCAAGTATTTAAATCAAGGTAAAAACCATCAAATTCTCCTATAATGTAGCCCTCGGATCCAACAACGTTCTTGCCCATCAACATATTAGGATTCATCGTAAATCACATATTTGCTAAGTTAGATAGTTAAGAATAAATAGATTGCCTCATTGTCCGGAAATCACTTTATAACAAAACATTAGAAAGTGAAGACGAATTTAAACTCTCGCTGAGTATTGTTATTCAAATAGTTTGGCATTTGACTTCAGAAATTATTAATATCTATCAAAGATCAGCACTAGAGAAATTAAAGTTTTAGTCGCAACTCCGTTTTCATGACTAGCGTTTTCTCAAAGTTTGTCAGCAGCTAATGGATATCGGCTCATTGCAGCGAGCATTACTTCACTGAAGGATTTTTTGCCAACATGCCGAGCAAAATCTGAAGCAGCTAATATCCCGACCAACACGTCTTTCTTAACAACGGGAAGTCGCCTTATTCTATATTTGACCATTTTCCTTGCAGCTTCCCTAAGTGAAGCTTCCTCCTCGATTGTAATAAGGGGACTAGACATTATTTCAGAGACTTTAGTATCAAGCGGTTTTTTCTGCGCCATTACCCTTCTAACCAAATCTCTTTCGGTAACAATGCCCTTGGCCTCAACGCCGTTCATAACTACAAGATCGCCAACATCTTGATTGTGCATCAGCTTTGCAGCGTCAAGCACAGTTTCTTTGATTTCAATTGTGATAACATTAGTTGCCATAAAATCTTTTACTATTGGCAACATGTTACAAAATCGATAAACTGACGTATAAGAGTTTTGCATCATCAAAATTTAGGACCTGAGTCCAAACTTTTTCTTCGTCAAGGCAGTAAATTCAATTCACTTTTGTATGTCCATATCTCAATATTGCGGCAAAGCCACCTAAAGCTGTGAGCTTGACTTTTTCTTCTGACTCTGATGATATAACTTCAACTCTAGCGTTTGTCTGTAAAGCCACATCCTCCAAGACACCCACAATATCTTTTTCTTCTGCTTCATATTCCAGCGCATTACACTTCTCGCATGGATTAGTTATCATTGCCTGTAAGATTTGAACTCGAGTTTTCTTATTTACTATTTGCGCCTTTGAATTTTTGCACCTTCTACACAATGCTAAAATTTCGATCATATCAGTATTATCTGCCACTAGTGCAACTTCAACTTCGCCATTTCTAAGTGCATTAACAATAAATCTAGCCATAAATACCCAAACCAGTTTGCTTATTTATTTCAGTCAAAAGACGCTGCACAATCATTTTCTCCTCTGGCAAACACATATTCTTCAGTGCTTCAGTTGATTTATCCATCATCTCTTTTACAGCTTCTTTTCTGGCAGATTGTGTGTCAACTTTACATAGAAATAAATTCTTTAGCTCGTAATGGAGAAAATCGCCCTTTATGAAATCGTCTTTTGTTAGTCCTGGTCCACCGACTATCAATACTGTAATTTTATTTTTTTCGAGAAATGCCTTTGAAGCATGCTCCGCATCTCGGTGGAAAAAGTGAGTAAGTTCCATGTCGCGTTCTCTTTCATATCTTCGTTGGCTTGACCCGCCTTTTCCTGATTTTCTAGGAATTCCCGATGTGATAGTTTCGAGTAGTTCAAGTCTTTGCCCATTGGAAATCCCAAGGCTGCTTTCTTTCGAATCAATTGCGATCAGACCCACAACCTTTTGGTCTCTAAGCATTTCTCTTAATGGTTTTAATTGGAAGTGGTTGTCAACCTCGCAAAGAAAAGTGGTAATTGGCTTTGGGGGAATTAGCTCTTCGACGCTCAAACCTTCGCTTTGCGAATTGCTGGTAGCGAAAGTTCCTGCAAATAATGCGAGCCCATTCTCGGGAATTTGTGTCAGCTTTAGACGTTGGATTATCTTTTTGAAGGCATCTTGAACGCGATCATTAACTTTCTCAGATTTCACGTTCTCAGAAATAGACTTCTATTTGAGAATTGCGACTATCTCATCTATTCTTTTTTCTGGTGGGACATAAAGCGAGATGAACTCCATTTCCTTTCCCTCTTTTTCAGATAACCATGCTACAAATTTCCTCAATTTGTGTTGTTTTTCAGAATTAGAAGTTGCCATCTGACATCCGTGAAAATGCATCGATGTTCAATGATCATGTCTTGAACACCTATTATGTATCACATTAGTTACGTTCGCTCAGAAAAACTTTAGCTTATGATGTGATTAAATTGTTTTACAAGTTTGAACTGATACTCATTGTGAAGAAAGTAATTTTATAGTTTATGTTAAACTAAAAAAAAAATAAAGGAAGATTATTTGTTTATGTTACTTTGACTTTTCGTTTTTCCTTAGGTATTTTTTTGGGGAGAGAAATTTCCAGAATGCCGTCAGTCAAGTTAGCTGTAACGTCATCAACCTTAATTTCTTCAGGTAAATCTATTGTTCTGTAGAATGTTTTGCATGCACGTTCTTTGCAGAGATATTCGTGTTCTTTCTTATCGTATTTCCAACCTGCTTCGCCTGTTATAACGACAAAATTGTCTTGTACATCGATTTCGATGTTTTCTTTTTTGAAGCCAGGCATTTCCGCTTTTATGAGAAAGTCTTTTCCTCGATCTTCTAGGTCCATCGTTGGAACTCGGGTTTCGGGCATAAGAGATAAAGTGTTAGCCCAGGTTGAGGGAAAGAGGAGATCTTCAAAATCATTTCTGAATCGCTCAAAAGTCTCGTCAAATGCTTCATACAAGTCTGAAGTAGATGTTGGGGCTAAAGCTATTTGTTTTTTAGGCGATTTGGCGATTGTGGCTGTTTTCTTTTTTGTTATTGCTAACTCAGTTTTTTTAGAAGTTGTTTCATTTTCGACTGGTTTTTTCTTTTCAGTCATAAAAATTCGCCTATTAATATTCATGTTCTACAGTAATTTATTGTTTACCAATTTGCTTAAATCTTTACTTTGGAAATGCACTAAAATAGCTCAGGATGTTAGCAAAAGACGAAAAATCCAGAAAAGTAGTTAATTAGGCTTACAATTTTCTTTATCGATGTCAAAAAAATAGTTGTCCACTCGTGAATTTGGTACTGACAAATTCTACCTTGACTAAGCTCCAATCTACGAGATAGCCACGGAAAGCTTTTATTCCAAAACAAATACCAGTCCACTCGGAGAATTAACCATTGAAGAGTCTAGTTGTGTATTATTCGAGAACCGGGACTGCCAAATTTGTCGCAGAAACGATTGCCGCAGAGCTAGGTTCAGATATTGAAGAGATTATTGATTTGAAAAACAGAGAAGGAAAACTGAACTATGTGGGTGCAGCCGGGGATGCTTCACGTGGAAAAGAAACCAAAATCGGTCCAATGAACAGGCTTCCTTCAGATTATG
>DATIXS010000279.1:0-8157 GCA_035518335.1 Candidatus Acidiferrum sp. | reverse complement strand
TTACGCTGCTGAGATAACAAGAAAGTTTGTCCTTGAAGATCATGATGTGACAGTTTTTACTATGAATGATGATCAAGGTTCTTTACCTACAAGAGAAATTTGGCGTGGAATTGAAATTCATCGTCCACTGCACCTTGACATTTCGGACTCGCTGCCAGACGTTATTGCTGAAGACATTAAAAAATGGGGCAGAGGATTACACTTCTTCGGCAAACTGATGATCTACAATTACCTATCAGCAGCTAAGCTCATTAACGAATTAATAAAAAAAGAAGGAATGAAATACGACATTGTTGTTGCTCATGATTGGCTCTCAGCTATGGGTGGAATTACAGTCAAGAGAGAAAGCGGTTTGCCATTGGCGTTTCATGTACACTCAACTGAAAAAGGTCGAACTTTAGGAATGGGCTCAGCCGTAGTCAGCAATATAGAGATTCGAGCGGGCAAAATGGCTGATTTGGTTGTCACGGTATCTTATGCGATGAAAGATGAACTTATTCAACTTGGTTTTCCTAAGGAAAAAATCCAAGTGAGCTACAATGGGGTTGACCCACAAAAGTATAATCCACAAAACATATCTGCTGAAGACATTAAACGAGTCAGAAACAAATATGGAATCAGCGATAATGAATTAATGATTCTTTTCCTCGGCAGACTTGTGGGGGTAAAAGGCGTTGATAAACTCATAATGGCCATGCCCCACATAGTTTCAAAAATTCCAAATGCAAGACTTGTAATAGTTGGTGTAGGCGACCTTCAAGAATACCTAACAAATCTAACTAGAACCATTCGGCTTGACCAATACGTCAAATTCTGTTTTGACTTCATCCCAGAAGAAGAACGAATTGTACATTATGCAGCATGCGATGTAGCGGTTTTTCCAAGCCACTACGAACCTTTCGGAATCGTTGCTTTGGAAGCAATGAGCATGGAAAAGCCAGTAGTCGTTGGCGCATCTGGCGTTAGCGGAATGCGCGAAATTGTAATTTGCTGCGGTGAAGAACAATGCGGTTTTCATGTAGATCCTAACAACCCATCAGACATAGCATGGGGAGTAATCAGCGCTTTGGAAAACCCTGAAAAGCGCAAATTGCTTGGGAAAAATGGCAGAAAGCGAGTTTTAGCAGAGTTTACCTGGAACAGAATAGCCAAAAAAACCATTGCACTATACGAAACAGTTGCAAAACGCTGAAACAAGGCTTGACGTCCATTTGAATGCTGACTTAAAGTATAGAGTCGTTCGAGAGGCAGCTACTTTACTTTATTTTGGTGCTGAAAAGGAGTATAAACAAGCAAAAGAAAAAGCGGCAGAAACTTTAGGAACCCATTTTTTGCCTTCTAATCTTGAAGTGGCTTTGGAATTGAATAAAATTGCTGAAGAAAATGAGGGATTAAAAAGAAAAGAACGTTTAGTTGAAATGCGAAAAGAAGCCCTAGAGATAATGAAACTTCTAAACTCTTATAGCCCAGTTTTGATTGGGAGCGTTTGGCGTGGAACAATAAAACACGGTAGCGACATTGATATATCCGTTTATGTTGACGATCCCGAATTAGTTGTTAGTGTTCTCAAGGCTGAAGGAGTTAGGGTTTTGAAAACTTCTTGGACAACTGTTAACAAGCATGGAGCAACCTTGGAGTCATTTCACATTTATGGGGAAACCTCTACTAATAATGGGCTCGAAATCGTTGCTCGCAGCAAAGAGGAAGCAGGAAAAAAGAGAAAATGCGAAATATTTGGCGACGAATTGAAGGGCTTAAACATCAACGAACTCAAGAAAGTTCTCGACAACAACCAAACACAGCAATTTACTCCCTTATGATTCAAGACAATTTCTGTTTTTCTTTCAAAAAAGAAAATAAATAAGCATTTCAATATTTATTTTTTGTAAAACTGATGAAGAATGGCAATCGATAAAAAATCACTCAAGAAAATGTTTCCAAACCTCTACAACGAACTTGAAACGGGAGAGGTTAAAGTGCCTATTAATGCTGTTCGAAAAGATGCCGAAGCAATAGAAAATGCTGAATGTGAAGAAGTCGATTTTGAGCCTACTGTTTTGCCTGATAAGCTTCGCCATTTCAATCCAACTGCAATAGATTTTATTCGTCGATGTGATACGGAAGCGCAAGTCGAAGAAATAATTGCGTATTTACAGAAAAAAGGTGAAATAACCAAAGAGAACGCTGACGAATTGCGCCGTCAGCTTAAGCGAGATGGCGTTAGAAGTTTTGGACCCAAAAAAGAAGAATACTATTATTTCAAAGAAGGCGGAATTTACTAATCTTATTTTCAACTAAAAATTTCAGTTTACAAAGAGTTGACCCAAAGCAAACTGTATTACTTGCTTAATGTAAAGTGAAAAGTTTATCAAGCCAATAGAGTCCAGTTGGCTGCCAAGCGCTTTGTCTACATTTTTGTCGGAAAATTAATAAATGTTGAATCGATTCTACAAACCTAGAAATGGTGATTTTATGACTATTAAAGTAGGAATTAACGGATTCGGAAGAATCGGAAGACTACTCTACAGGGCAGCAATTGAAAAAAATGCAAATATCGATTTCGTAGCCATTAACGACCTCGCAGACGCGAAAACTAACGCTCACCTCCTAAAATATGACTCAGTTCACGGACGTTTTCCAGGAACAGTTGAGGTTAAGGGAAACGACTTAGTCGTCAATGGAAAAGAACTCAAATGTCTCAGCGTGAGAGACCCAGTACAATTACCGTGGAAAGACCTTGGGGTTTATTTAGCTGTTGAAAGCACAGGTTTATTCACCAACCGCGAAGGCGCAACCAAACACTTAACGGCAGGAGCAAAAAAAGTCCTTATTTCCGCACCAGCAGAAAATCCAGATGCAACATTTGTTTTAGGCGTCAACGACAAAACCTATGACCCAGTAAATCATAACATTCTAAGCAATGCAAGCTGCACAACAAATGGTTTAGCCCCTATCAGCAAAGTATTATCAGAAAATTTTGGTTTAGAAAAAGCACTTATGACTACATGCCACAGTTATACAAACGACCAGAAAGTTCAGGATCTAGTTCATAAGGACCCAAGACGCGCGAGAGCCGCAGCAATTAACATCATTCCGACCAGTACAGGCGCAGCTAAAGCAATTGGCTTAGTTCTGCCTAGTTGTGCGGGTAAAATGAATGGGTATTCACTTAGAGTTCCAACTCCAGACGTATCTATTGTTGATTTAACAGCAATCTTAAGCAAAGACGTTACAAAAGCAGAAATCAACGCAGCAATGAAGAAAGCGGCTGAAGGCGAACTAAAAGGCATTCTGCAATACACTGAAGACCCAATCGTTAGCACCGATGTACTTCACAGCACTTACAGCAGCGTTTTCGATGCTGATTTAACCATGGTCTTAGGGGATAAAGGCAACTTCGTTAAAGTCTTTGCATGGTACGATAATGAATGGGGCTTTAGCAACCGCATGGTTGATTTCATCGAAATGGTCGGGAAAAAAGCAAATCTTTAGGTAAGCAAAGAAGCTTAAATCAATCATCCTTTTCCTTTTTTGAATTAATTAATATGGAAATGAGAAATATGGCAAAATACAAGACATTAGATGATTTTGATGTAAAAAACAAAGTTGTTTTAGTCAGAGTTGACTTTAACTCAGAAATTGATCCCGCAACCAAGAAAGTAACAAGTGATGTGCGGATAAAAGCGCATGCTGAAACAACTCTCAAAGAACTAGCAGAAAAAGGCGCTAAAACCGTTGTTTTGGCCCATCAAGGACGCAAAGGGGACCCAGATTATACACCACTTAAAGAACACGCTGCAATTCTTCAGAAAATTCTCAAATGCCCAGTAAAATATGTTGATGATATTTTTGGCGAGAAAGCAAAAGCTGCAATCAAAAATCTTCAAGCAGGAGAAATCTTAGTTCTTGAAAACGTACGCTCATGGGATGCTGAGACTAAAAATGGCACACCTGAGCAACAAAGCAAAACTGATTTGGTTCAGAATCTTGCTCCGCTGGCGGATTTGTTTGTTAATGATGCTTTTGCGGCTGCACACCGCGGGCACGTTTCTATGGTTGGATTCACCGCAGTATTGCCGAGTGCCGCTGGTCGCATAATGGAACGCGAGCTGAAGTCTCTTGGCAAGACATTGGAAAAACCTGAAAAACCCTCGGTTTACGTCATGGGTGGAGCAAAAGCCGATGACAGTCTCGAAATCAGTAAATATGTTCTTGGCAAAGGCATCGCAGATTATGTCCTCACAGGCGGCGTTACTGGCCAATTGTTTCTAGCGGCTAAAGGCGTAGATCTAGGCAAAGGAAACATGGGATATCTCGCCAAGAAAGAATTAACAGGATTGATTCCAGGAATCAAGGCGTTAGAGGATGAGTATGGCGACAAAGTTGTTGTGCCACTTGATCTTGCCATTGACGTTAATGGCAAGCGCAAAGAAATCTTAGTAAACAAACTGCCAACAGAAAACAGCACAAAGGACATAGGTACAAAAACCGTCGAAAAATACACCAGAATTATTTCAACCGCCAAATCGATTGTAGTTAGCGGACCAATGGGAGTGTATGAAGACAAAGAATTCAACTTCGGAACTAGAGGTGTCTTCGAAGCAATCGCAAACAGCAAAGCCTTCAGCCTCGCAGGTGGCGGAAACACAATCGCAGCCATCCAAGAATACGGACTGACAAAAAAAATTAGCTACATAAGCACCGCAGGCGGAGCACTAATCGAATTTCTCATGGGAAAAAAACTGCCAGGTGTTGTTGCGTTGGAAAATGCTGTTGCAACAAAGAAAATCTAATTTTTCTTTTGTTCTTTTTTATTTTAAAATTGAGGATTTTAAGATTTATTGGTTGTAATTTCTACAATATTGTCAATAATTGATTGAACATCTTTTGCTGTGTAATCTGGTTTTTGTTGGCTTTCAAGCAGGTCATCTGTTGTGTTAAATTGTGATGGAATAAAAACTGTTTTTAATCCTGCTGCTTTAGCGCCCTTGATGTCTTCATTAGGGCTATCACCAATGTAAACACCTTCTTCTGCCTTGATTTGCAAACGGTTTAACGCTTCTTGGAATATTTTAGGGCTTGGTTTCCTCCATCCGGTCTCCTCTGAAACCACAACTGCGTTAAAAAATGCATCTATGCCGAGATATCTTAAGCTAGAGTAAATAACAGGTGAATGGGTGAAGTTTGAGATTAAGCCGATTTTGCTTTGATTCTGTATCTGTTTTAATAGTTTCTTTACTCCGTCTCTTAGTTCAAAAGAATCAATGTAAGCTTTGAAGAAAACATTTAGGGCACATTTAATTCGATAATCGGCTTCAGTCACATTAAAGCCCAAGTTCCTCAACGCTTCTGCCACCCAAACAGAGTTTGTGACTTCTCTTAACTCTTCATAGCGGATTTTGCGGTACTTTTCATGCGATTCAGCATAGGCGGCCAGAAACCGATCTTTGGATACCTTAAACCCTTCATAAACTACAGCTGCGTATAGGTTTTCCATTGAGGCATCCATTGCGTAGCCTTTACAATTGACTAATGTGCCGATGTAGTCAAATATCACTGCTTTAATGCATGTCATTAAGATCCGCTCTCTTTTTTCCGGATCATGCCTTTAGCTACCTGTTTTAGTTTCTTGGCAATAGCTGTATTGAGCAATTCTTTTTCGTTACCAATGGCGCCTTCCACTTGTGGATCATAAGGGATTTCGCCAAGATATTTTATGCCTAACTTTCCTGTTTCCTCTGCGATTCCTACTGCTACATCCATTTTCATGTTTTCTATAATGCCTACGATTGGCATTTTTAGCTCACGCAAGAGGTTCGCTTGCTTCTTAACTGTTTCAAAAGCTAGAAGTGAAGGAGTTGTAACTATTAGAAACTCTATGCGTTCAATGAGTCGAACCAAATCAAGAATCGCGTCACCAATTCCTGGCGGCATATCAATTACCAAAAAATCAAGTGGACCCCACTGTGTAATTGCTAAAAGTTCGATCAGCGCGTTTGAAACATCCTCTCCGCGTAGCGGTGCCGGATTATCCCCGACAAAGTAAACAAGTGACATGTATTCCAACCCGTGGATTGTTGGCGGTATGATACCTTTTTCTTCTTTCGGCTGCACTTTTTGGGCGCCTAGGATTACGTGAGTGGATGGGCTGGTGAAGTCTAAGTCAAACAAGCCGACTTTACAGCCATTATGTGCTAAAGTTAATGCAAGTGTGGTTGCGACCATGCTTTTTCCTACACCACCTTTACCACTTGAAACGGCAATAATTCTGGTTATTCGCGCCAAGCGCTCTTTAATTACGCTTGTTCGCGGGTCAACCAAGTTCATTTGGCTCCTTTTATGTTCTCAAGCCAAACTCCACGTCCGCTAACGATTTCAAAGTCAGGACTGCCACATTTAGGACACTTAATATAAGTGTGCGCAACTTCAGGAACGAAATGGATCGCTTCAGCAGTGTCTTTATCAAGTTTCTTAATGTTAAATTGCCAAGTAGTTCCACAAACCCTGCATTTGAGGGTTGACTTAGCCTTCAAAATTCTGAATTTTGCATCCTTCAAAATCCCGGTTTTCGTCTGCGAAAGAGCAAACCTCAAAATTGGCGGTTCAACCTGCTGAAGCTCACCAACCATAATAGTTACTTCAACTACTTCCTTTAACCCTTCAAGCTCAGCAACTTGCTTCGCCGACGTAAGAATTGCTTCAGCTAAAGCCCATTCATGCATAAACTAACCATGCTTTAGTCATCTTTAAAAGAATATTGCAAAAATTGCTTAAAACGAAGCGTATCTTCTGTTTCTTATCTAAAATCAGGAGAAGACTAACTTTAAATCCTTTTTTCGCTGTCTCTAACATGTGTAATTATGGAAAAGCAAATCAAAATTCTCGCTTTCGCTGGAAGCCTAAGAAAGGAGTCATACAACAAAGCCTTGATACAAGCTGCAATTGAACTCGCGCCAAAAAATGCAGAGATAGAAGTTTTTGATCTAGAAGGAATTCCGCCCTTCAACAATGACAATGTTAACAATCCTCCGGCAAAGGTAGTAGAGTTCAAGAAAAAAATTAGAGATGCAGATGCTCTCCTTATCGCCACTCCAGAATACAACTATTCAATCCCTGGAGTTTTGAAAAACGCGATCGACGCTGCTTCAAGACCTTTTCAAGGAAACCCACTGGAAGATAAACCAGTAGCCATCATGAGTGCATCAACCGGAAGACTTGGCGGAGCTAGAGCACAATATCACTTGCGACAGACTTTCATCTTTCTCAATATGCACCCTATTAACCGACCAGAGGTTATAGTTTCAAACGCTGCCGAAAATTTTGACAATAATGGTAAGCTAACTAATGAGCAGACAAAGGCGCTTATCCGTCAGCTTCTTGAAGCGCTGGTATTGTGGACTGTTAGGCTAAAATGTAAACAATGAACCGATTGGCGTTTTTCTTTTTTTTAGCGCTAATTTTGGGAAGCCTTAAAATGGAGAAGACCTACGTTAGCCATAAGGCGTTAATCGTTTGAAAGTTATAGCTGATCTACATATTCACGGACGTTATAGTCGTGCAACAAGCGAACAAATGAACATACCTGAAATCGGTCGCTACTCAAAAATTAAAGGTCTGAATCTTGTGGGAACAGGCGATTTTACCCATCCACAATGGCTCAAAGAAATCAAAGATACCCTAACGCCCGAACAGGACACAGGACTCTTCAAGCCAAAAGGCAGCCCCACCTCGCCTATTCGTTTTATGTTAACAACTGAAGTCTGCACCATATTTGATTACAAGGGCGAATCAAAGAAAGTTCATCATGTGATTCTCACGCCGAGCATGGAGACGGCAATCCAAATTAATGATCGGCTTGCCGGCTTTGGAAATTTGACTTCCGATGGCAGACCAATCTTAAACATGACTGCAGCACAATTCGTTGAGCAAGTGATGACTGTTTCATGCGATAACATGATTTTTCCAGCTCATGCTTGGACACCTTGGTTTAGCATTTTCGGTGCCTTCAGCGGATTTGACAATATGGAAGACTGCTACCAAGATATGACCAAACATATCCACGCGTTGGAAACTGGACTTTCATCTGATGCGCCAATGAATTGGCGCCTCAGCAAATTGGACAAGTATGCTCTTGTTTCAAATAGTGATTGTCACAGT
>DATIXS010000278.1:0-3815 GCA_035518335.1 Candidatus Acidiferrum sp. | reverse complement strand
GCAGCATGTGCTGCCGTCTAAGAATAGACAACCGTGAGCTACGTAAGCGAGGCGGCGGATTCTTCGGCGCCAACCCACTAACAGGCAGCATAGGTGTGGTCACTTTAAACCTTCCCAGAGTTGGCTACTTATCCAAAGATGAGGATGAGTTCTTTGAGCGCTTAGAAACCTTAATGGAAACTGCAAAATCAAGTTTGGAAATAAAGCGTAAAGTGCTTGAAGCCTTCACAGATAACGGTTTATATCCTTATTCAAAACGTTACCTGCGTCATGTAAAAGAGGGTTATGGCAAGTTCTGGAAGAACCATTTCTCTACCATAGGCATAGTAGGCGTAAATGAAGCAATCATAAACTTGCTAGGGCAAAACATTGCATCTCGTGACGGACAAGCATTCGCAATTAAAATGTTAACGTTCATGAGAAAACGTCTAGCCGATTATCAGGAGCAAACAGAAAGTATCTATAATCTTGAGGCAACCCCTGCTGAAGGAACATCATATAGGCTTGCACGCATAGACAAAAAACGGTACAAAGACATAGTATTTGGTAATCAAAAACAAATTACCGCTAACCATGCAGAACCGTTCTATACTAACTCTTCTCAGCTACCCGTAGACTTTGCTGGTGACCTCTTCGAAGCCTTAGAACACCAGGAAACATTGCAGACACTTTACACTGGAGGCACTGTGTTTCACATTTTCCTTGGAGAGCGGTTACATTCATGGAAAGCGGCGGCTGAATTAATCAAGAAAGTATCATTGAACTCCAAGTTGCCCTACTTCACATTGACGCCTACATTCAGTATTTGCCCAACACACGGTTACACAAGTGGAGAACACAAACAATGTCCAGTCTGCGGAGCAAATTGCGAAATCTATTCACGAGTAGTAGGTTATCTAAGACCAGTTGACCAATGGAACGACGGAAAACAAGCAGAATTTGCAATACGCAAAACCTTCGACAGATCAATTGTCATGCCTACGGTACCCTTAACAGCCTAAGAGGAAAATTGCTACATGAAGTTTAGCGGAATACAAAAAATAAGTTTACTTGATTACCCAGATAAAGTAGCTAGTGTGCTGTTTACTCCAGGTTGTAATCTACGTTGTCCGTTCTGCCACAATTGGAGGATAGCCACAAATCCTCAACCGCCGTTTCTGCAAGAAGCTGCAGCATTGGAAATTTTGGAAAAACGTAAAAACTACGTTGATGCAGTTGTCGTCACCGGTGGAGAACCATGCATGCATAAAGAACTACCAAAATTTCTCGCCAAACTCAAGGAACGAGGCTTTGCAGTAAAGTTAGATACAAACGGGTTTTTCCCAGAAGTGCTTGAAGAATGCTTGGCAAGCGCAGACTATATAGCTATGGACGTGAAAACCTGCAAGGAAAAATACAAACTTCTCGGTGCACAAGACATCAATGGATTATTACGAACTATAGAAATCCTGAAAACATGCAAGGTACCCTATGAATTCAGGACAACGGTTGTTCCGGAACTCGTTACAGCTCAAGACGCGACATGCATTGGTGAAATGGTGAAAGGCTCAAAAATCCACGCACTCCAACAATTCATCGCAGAAGATACATTGGACAAGAAATTTCAAACTATCAAACCTTATGCACCAGAAACAATCAACGAATTTGCAGAAATAATACGTCAATATACAGAAAACATTCAGCTTAGAATCTAGTTTCCTCTATATTATAGTTCACGTTTGAAGAAGTGCTCAAGCAACCTTCTTGTTCCTCTACGAATGATCTCTGAAAGAGTGGCTGGGCTGATCCCTAACTTTGCAGCAAGCTCTGCCATTCCTATTTGTCTAGGATAATCAAAAAACCCACTTTTTAATGCAAGCCAAAATATTCTCTCTTGGTTTTCGGTTAAAACGCCGATTTGCTGCTCGAACTTTCCTAACTTGCGCACGTTGACTTTGTAGCCTGCTTTCTCCAAGTCGTTTAATATGCCCCTGTAAGCTTCGAAGGTAGGCACCATGAAGCTGTAGGTTAAAATGTTGCCTTGAATGCTTTTACCTGATACCAAGAAAGCGTCATGTGACAAAATGGTGTTGCAGACTTGACAGCCTTCACTTTCAAGCCATACTGATGATTTGCCTTCAACATGACCTTTAGTTGTAAGTTCCCGTGGAACCTTGCGTGCCTGGTCTTCACCTACATCCATAAGGTGCCTAACCGATCCACTGCTTGAACTGCGTACATCAACAACTTTCAAATGGCTAAATCCCAAAGAAGCCAGTTTCTTAACCATTTTGCAATCCTTGTTTTCTAATTCAATAACGACATGGTAGGGTTCTCGCCACGCATCTGTCAAACCAATAGCCCTTCTATACTTAGGTAACGAAAAAACCTGAAGTTAAAGGTACTTGCAGAATAAAAATCAAAATTCTAATGTCTCAGACATTTCTGCTTCTTATAATGAATTTATCGCTAAAAGAATGAGAAATAATCTGAATTATCAGTAATGCCTGTTTCAATTTGTGTTTGTAATTGTATAGTGCCTATCACTACTTCTTATATGCGATGACATCGTAAGATTTAATCAATTCAGTTAAAAGTGAATTGTCATGTCAAGAAAAAGTTTCCAAGAAATAAGTTTCCCCTCTTGCCAAAATCGCGACGACAAAGTCACTGCTTTTAAGAAACATATGCCCATTGCAAGATGTGTTTGCGGATTCGAAATCTTGGTATTGCCTGATTTCAAAGCCATGAACCGTGCCATAAACAAGCACGTTGCTGAGCACAAGAAATTAGGTGACAGCTCAGAAAGTTTGACAGAGTTCTTAGTAGAACAAGTAATAATTATTGCAAGCAAAATGAATCCTCAAATTGCAAATTAGAGACAGACAATCTATAAAGGCTCCAAAATTTTACATTTATGAGATGTGCTCAAAAGGATGCTAGTGACCCATAGTTAAGTAGTGTGTTATTCCGACCAGGATGTATTGAGTAGCAATCGCCGCGATCAGCAAGGCCACGACTCTGGCGATAATCAGAGATCCTGTTTTGCCTAAGACTTGGTAGATCGAATTCATGAATCTTAAAATGATCCAAGTTATGAACACCACAACTATGGCTGCGCCAGCTGCCGTGGCTACTCCATACAGTTGCAGGTTTAATATCGTGGTAGTAATAGCTCCTGGACCTACGAGGAGAGGCATGGCTATGGGAACGGCTCCTAGGCTTTCTGGAGATTCTGATTTCTCTTGCATGCTACCAGAAATCAAAATTCTAATCGCGATAATCAGCAACAGAATGCCTCCGGCAACCTCGAAAGCGTAAACGGAAATTCCGAAAATCGCGAAGATTTCTTGCCCGGTGAGCGAGAAGACAAGAAGAAGAATTAAACCTACAATTGTGGCTGTGTTAAACACTCTCCGTTTTTCTCCTTTAGCCATCTTTTCAGTTAGAGTTATAAAAATGGGAATATCGCCAAATGGATCAACAATAATAAACAACGCGATTATAGCCCTTGCAAAATCAAACGCGATTTCCAGCAGGCTTCCAGACATGAAAACGCCTTCTATAGCGTTATCTACGCGACATTGCTAAAAACATTACTCTAAAGTATTGTTCAGTTCTGTGTTAAAACGAAATCACTTACGCACTCATGCTGGCTTCCTAAGAATTCACTCATAGATAACTTAGAAGTTGGATTGAAATATGGAAGCCAAAAGACAACTTAATATTTTTCAGAAAGAGAAAATAGTAGGATATTAAGAAAATAGTATTCCGCCAAAGTGGTCGAAATCAACGAGTAGTGGCCGACGTGAGGTAGTTTCAGTCAAAATGGGATA
>DATIXS010000277.1:0-4104 GCA_035518335.1 Candidatus Acidiferrum sp. | reverse complement strand
TGCAGTTGATGCAGGCAGCACACAAACATTTACGCTTCAGGCAGGCACACTTGAACAAGGCAGCAAATACCAAGTAGTCTTAATATCATCGCAAAATAATGGGTTCGCGCATTCTTCAACCTACGATTCGCCTTAAAATTGTAACTCATGCTTGTCTGCCATGCTTCAAAACCTCAATTTAAGTAATTAGTTATATTTAGTTTTTTCATGCAGGTCCAAATCCCGCCTTAGGCTCCAATCCCAAATAATCCTTAATTTAATTTGATCGCAGCAAGAATGCATATATATGCATATGCACATAGATTTAGCCATGACTAAAGTAATTTCTCTCTCGGAAAAAGCCTATGAAACTCTAAAAGGCATGAAAAAGCCTGGAGAATCATTTTCAGACGTCGTCATTCGAGTAGCAAACAAAGAAAAGAAAAAGTCAATCCTCGAATTTGCGGGAACCTGGCATGGTGACGATGCTGACAAAGTTCTCGCACAATTAATGAAAGATAGAGAAAATGTAAAACCCAGAGAGTTTGAGTTTTAGCTTGACCATCATTGACACAAGCGTAATGATCCCGTTTCTGAATGGATCACTTGAAGCAATAAATAAAGTGCGAATACTGTCAAACAAAAATGGTCAAGTTGTAATCACCATAATCACAGCCTATGAACTACTGAAAGGTGCACGCCTCTCATCAAAACCGGAAGACAACCTAACTAATGTTAAAGATGCAATTTTTAACATGCGAATTCTTGATTTGTCTTCAGAAGCATGTGAGGAGGCATCAAATATATTTTGTGAACTCAAAAAATCGGGCAAAATGATTAGCGAGTTTGATATTCTGATTGCTGCAATAGCCAAAACAAATGATGAAAGTATTTTGACGCGAGATCAGCACTTTAAATCCATAAAAGGAATTGATCTGGTTCAATGGTGACTGGCAGTGGTCGCGGGTCCAAATCACGCCGAATACTCCATTTCTCTCTTAAAACGGCTTGACTTGCATTAAAGGCTTATTTGGAAAAACGTTCTTATCCAATAATTACAAGTAATTGCACTGGAGGGAGGGGACATGGTTAACTTCTCGTTTGCAAAGCGCGAGATTGGCATTTTAGTTATTGTGCTTTTTGTCTCCTTCTTAGTTAGGGTTCTTTTGTTTCCACAAAAAGGGTATCCAATTGACACAGGAGATTTTTCTTACTGGTTTAATGCAGCCGCCTCGCATGGGATAAGAACATTTTACAGCAGTGGTGCGTTTACTGATTACCCTCCTTTTGACGTTTACATTTTCTGGGTATTCGGCTCTTTGTCTAAAGCATTGTCAATAAACATTTTGACAATGATAAAGTTGGTTCCTAACCTTTTCGATTTAGCCACGGCAGTATTGATTTACTTTTTTATCAGAAAACAATCTACTTTCAAACTTGCACTCGTAGCAACTGCACTCTATACTTTTAACCCAGCGGTAATCTTTAACGCTGCTGTATGGGGTCAATTTGACGCCATTTACACTTTATTTCTTGTTCTTTCGCTTGTACTTGCGCTTAAATTTAAACCTGAACTTTCTGCAGTTGCCCTGGCCATCGCACTTTTGACGAAGCCTCAGGGAATTGCTCTGTTGCCCCTTATTGCATTCTTGATTTATAAGAAAGGTGGTTTGAAAAAGCTGTTATATTCTGTGGTTGCTTTTGCTGCAACGGTTTTCTTGGTCATTCTTCCATTTGATTGGAGCAATCCAGTGACTTTTTTGACCAAAATTTACTTTGGAGCTTATGGAGGGTATGCGTTTACTTCGATTAATGCTTTTAACCTGTGGGGCTTGTATGGGTTATGGTTATCTGACGGAATCTTCAACATAGTTGGATGGGTATTATTTGGCGCCTTCACCGCTTTCGTTCTGTTCTTTTTGCACAAACGTTTTAAGGATTCAGGTGATTTCCTCGCTGTTTTCTCTGCGTTCTTGCTTCTATTTGCATTTTTTATGCTTCCAACAAGGATTCATGAGCGTTACCTGTTTCCAGCCATAAGCATGTTGGCATTGTTGTTTCCGTTCATAAAAAGAACTCGTCTGCTATATGTGGCTTTGACTGGGACTTTGTTCATTAATGAGGCTTTTGTTCTTTATTGGCTTAATGTGTCTTATCCAAATTTTGCGAATTTGTATAGCGCTCCTTATGGCGGGTTGATTGTCGTTTCTGTAAGCGCTATTAATTTATTGATGCTTGTATATGCTTCAATATTAATGTTAAACAAAGACATTTGGCTCAAAAGTGAACCTGCAACTCCAAGCCAAACGTTGGATACGGGTGAGCCAGCATGAACCTGAATCTTGACATTAAAATAACTAAGAGAGATATAGTAACTATTGTTTTGCTTTCAGTAGTTTTCTTCTCCATTGCAGTTGTGAATCTTGGTTTAACTCAATCACCCACAACAACGGCTCAACTTACAGCTGGACAAAGTTTCTACCTTGATTTGGGCAGTTCGACCAACGTTAAATCAATGATTTTGCTGCTGAAACAAGGCGCGATGAACGTTACCATATCATCGGGATCGCCAGGCAATTGGCAGAATAACTCAGTGAACAGTCTTTGGCCTTCTGCTACCTCTGAGGACTATTACAAATGGCACGAAGTAAGTATTGGACAAACTACCCAGTATTTAGAAGTTAACTTTAGCCAAGCAGGAAGCTTCAACACAATAATCGCTGAAATAGCAGTTATAGATCAAAACAACAAGCAAGTAACAATTAAATCATTAAATGACCTTGGCAGCGGAAATCCAAACCTGCATAACCTTATTGATGAGCAAAACATGGTTCAGTACCCTTCAGATTACATGCAGAACACATATTTTGATGAAATCTACTTCGTTAGAACTGCTGAGCAGTACGTTCAGCATTCATCGTCAATTTATGAGTGGACACATCCACCGCTTGGGAAGTTAATTCAAGCTTCAAGTCTAATAATTTTCGGTTTTAACCCATTTGGATGGCGAATAATGGGCGTCATCTTTGCCACACTGATGATTCCGCTCATTTATTTATTTGGCAAAAAAATGTTTGGCACCTGGATAGGCGGGTTTACAGCTGCATTTCTATTAACATTTGACTTTATGCATTTTACAATGGGCAGAATGGGCACAGCGGACACATACGTTGTTTTCTTCTCATTGGCTTCGCAACTGTTCTTTTTCATCTATATCAAAAATGTCTTAGATAAGGGCTGGAAAACCAGCGTTATCCCCTTGTTCTTTGCATTTTTCTTTTTCGCTTTAGGCTTCTCAAGCAAGTGGCTCGTTCTCTTCGGTTTTGTAGGGGAACTTGCTCTGCTCGTCGTGCTAAGGCTTAACGAAGTTAGAAAGATCAAGAGCAATTTATCCTCGAAAGTTTATGCTTTCCTCGATCATCCGTATTCTGTAATTGTTGCTTTCATTTTGATGGCTATAGGGATTTATTTTCTGACTTATATTCCAGATATGCTCGCTGGCAGATCGTTTTTTGATGTCATAAACTTACAAGGTCAAATGTATATCTACCAATCAACTCTGACCGCGACTCACCCATTCGCTTCGCCGTGGTACAGTTGGCCTTTCTTGATTGACCCTGTAAATGCAATCAAAAATATGCTAAGTTCTGCTCCACAGTCTTCTTTGAATTGGGTCCATGTTCCTGTTTGGCTTCAATCAGCGTCAATGAGCGGTGGCCTCAATTCAACTATTGTTGTGATGGGCAACCCAGCAATTTGGTGGGTTGGTTTCGCAGCAATTCTTGGAATTACGGTTTTCTATGTGCCAAAAATTTTCAGAAAAACATTCAGCTTGAAAAAGTACCTGCCAGCTATCTTTTTAGTTGTTGTTTTCTTCTTCCAATGGCTACCATATATTTTAATCAGTAGAGTCGTCTTTATCTATCATTTCTACTCTAATGTTCCGATTATCTGTTTAGGGACTGCCTTTGTTGTAAGCAAGTATTGGAGCAATAGATGGGCAAAAATCGCCGCAATAGCGTATTTTGCTCTTACAATTGCCTTATTCGTACTTTTCTACCCTGTTATTTCGGGTGTTCCCACTACAACCTCAAATATTAACAGTTTGAGATGGTTTGTCAGCTG
>DATIXS010000276.1:0-3501 GCA_035518335.1 Candidatus Acidiferrum sp. | reverse complement strand
AACGCAAAGCGTGTTTCGCAGTGGCCTGAAAGAATTGGAGATGTGGGAGTAGTAAAAGACACTGCAATACATGACATAGATGTTATGCGATTCATATCCAAACAAGATCCCATTACAGTTTACGCTAAAATAGGAAATATGAAGCATCGAAAATTTGAGGATTTCGCGCACATTATGCTTACGTATAAGGGTGGAGAAAGTGCTTTCATTGAATCTAACTGGCTAACACCCTACAAAACAAGAACGTTAACTGTCACAGGATCAGATGCCATAATGAGATTGGATTACATAACTCAAGATCTATGGTTTGAGCAGCAAAAAGAGAGCGTGCAACCAAGATATCCATTCCAAGAACCATTAAAATGTGAACTTCAACATTTTGCAGAATGTATCCAAGAAAAGAAAAAGCCACTCATAACTGGAGAGGACGGATTAAAAGCATTAGAAGTTGCTCAAGCGGCAATGCAATCTTCAGCCAAAAATAGAGCAATAAATTTAGAACAATAGAAATTATTTCAGGTTGAAAGGTTTTCCTTCAGTCACTATTTGTTCTGGAACTTTTGTCTTCCATTTCTTCAAAAAGGGCAAATCGTCAGTTTCCTTTCGTAATTCGTCAGGTAGCATTTCTGGAATCTCATCTCTTATCGGATACCAACGTAAACATTTCGGACAAACGATTAAGCCTTCGGTTATTTCATCTTTTTCTTCAAACACATGGAGCTCAAGGGGATGATACTTGTCAATTGGGCAAGCTAAAATTTCCATCAGTTTCCGCTTCATTATTTTTCACGAATTAAATAGTTGAAAGCTTGGCTATTAAAACTTGCTTGGCATCGAGATAATATGCAAGTCTAAAACAGTCTGATACCAATTTGGACCTGTACTGCGCACTATGCGTGAAGAAGCAAAAGTGTAAGTTGCACCTATGCTGTCAAGTTTTTTAGCGACGGTAACCTTGGTTTTTTCGACTGGATTTTCAGTTCCAATGGCGTGTTGGAAATCGTAGTAATGGATCCACCCTCCTTCTTTCTTAAGTGCAGAAATTGCATAAGGCAAATATTCGAGAGCTTTTTCTGGTAAAGGCATTAAAACACGGTCAGCAATACCCTTCATTTTGGATTGAATTACTTCCTTTGAGTCATCAAGCAAAGGAATTACTTTACCGAAAACTCTGTTGATTCTAATATTCTCGTTCATATATTGAACCGCGACTGGATTAATATCAATTGAGAAAACCTTAGTTTGACCTACGTTTTTGGCTATTATTATGCTGAAGCAACCTACACCAGCAAACATGTTAACAACTGTCTCTCCAGCTGAAACCAAGCTTGCAATCCTTGAGCGCTCGTGCAACAGCCGAGGAGAAAAATAACATTTCTCAACGTCAACTGCAAATACACAACCACCCTCTTTGTATCGAGCATTTGTTTTATTTTCCCCTCTCACTAGGCTCAATTTTCGAATTCTAAAATTGCCCAAGAAAGGGCTAGTTTGAATAAGAACTGTTTTTACACCTCTATGGGTAGCCATTATTTGGGTAGCTAAAGTTTGCGCGTAAACACTGTTATTGTTGGGAGTTTTAATGATGGCGATATCGCCAATAATATCGAAGGAAGTGTAAACTTCAGATAGCGCTTGATGATCAAGGGCTCCTAAAAGTTTTTCTCGAAAGCATTTAGTCAACTACATATCCTCATTAAATAGTAATTATTGGAAATGTTTAAAAGCAAAATACTTTTCTTTGTAGGAAGAGGCGTTTCTAATGGAAAAGTCAGGAATTGTTTACGAGTGCATGAGATGCGGGGCAAGAGTGCCATCGGAAGAACTAGAGCTGCGCGGTGGAGAAACAAAATGCATAATCTGCGGCTATAGGATTCTAAAGAAAGTTAAACCACCAGTAGTAAAACGTGTCCAATCAAAATAAGAAAGGGTACTCGTTATTCTTTTACGAGTAACTTATTTTAATTTTTTCAAAAGAATATTTTAAAAGATTTCCTTGTCTCCGAGTTTCCGCAGGGCCTTACCTTTAATCCTTATGGATTCACCCAAGAAATCGTCGTCAACGTCTTTTTCAACAGTTTTGCGCTTAATCGTTTCACCGCAAACTCCTCCTGGTAACAATCGTCTTTTCATGCACATTGAATACGTGCAGTTTGCAATGTCACATTTTTCCTCTGTTAATCTACACCCAATCGAGTCTCTACGGTAGAAAACATTGTTTTGGGCGCATTTAAAAGAGCTGCAGTTAGGAGAGCAAGCTTTTGATTGATCCAATAGATACACCTCAATTATTAAATCAAAATCTTAGTTGTTTGTTCTTATATTTTCTCTATGTTCATTGATAACAATATAAACTTTTTTCCTAATAAGGGGGAAATTACATTTCTTAGTTTAGAGCCATCTTTTTGTTTCTTTTTCGCATATAAACTTCTACAATAACTAACAAGATTAATCCTATCAAAATCACCAGAATAGCAATCAATAAACTTACAGGTATCAAAAGTGATCCAAACGCAACGTACCTATCGATTTTTAATTGAACACTGGTTGGCTGATCAACATTTAGCGTTAAAGCTTGATAATCATTCTGTGCGCCTGAAGCAAACGCCACAACTTGCATATTGCCGCCAACGACATTGCTGAAGGTCGCAGTTCCATCGCCATTAGTCATAGCAGAGAACCGCTCTGTTGCCGGTCCATTCAAAGTTACGTTAGCGTTTGAAATTGGACCGCTGAAAAAATCAACGACTCTTACTGAAACTTGAATGCCATAGAGACTACATACAACTTGGGTTCGAGTGTCACTGAAGACTGCGATATCTGTTTGGTTAATAAGAATATTATCTTTGTAGAATCTTGCTCTATACATTCCAAAACTAACTTGACTTGTTACTGAGCCTGAATTATCTGTTGTTGCAGCATAGAATACGCCATTTGTTAATTCAACTAGCTCTATTCGTGTATTAGGGATTGCTTCTTGGCTAAAGCCAACTACATTAAGAGTTAGTGCTTCGTTCGGACATGTAATAATTACGGTTGTTGCAGGTTGCGCTGGAATATTGCTAAATGTGTTATTGCCTAAATTGAAAACTTCGTTGTACAATGAAGCGTTTATCGTATAGCTTATCCCAGTCAGGGTTGAGTTTAAGGTGAAAGCACCTGTAGAATCCGTTTGTCCAGAAGCACTTCCAGTTTGGGACCCTCCAGCCGCCGGTTGATATTGATATGTAATGGCTAAGTCAACGAACGGCAATGCAACACTGTTTTGGTTCTGTACTTCGACCTTAAGATTAGTTAATTGGCATTGAAAAGTGACAGTGGCGTTTCCAGTAATTGTTATGTTGGTAGATCCAATGTTAACGCCGTTCTTAAATGCAGTAAAAACATCGGTTCCTGATTCAAGGTTGAAGTTTGCTAGACCGTTAGCTCCGCTTGTGCTATTATAGGATGCGTTGGTTGTTCCATCTATGGCTTGGACTTGAATCTGAGGAACCACCTCAC
>DATIXS010000275.1:0-23998 GCA_035518335.1 Candidatus Acidiferrum sp. | reverse complement strand
GTCTCCTTACTTTTTGGTTATTTATTTTGGGGAATAGCTATTGCAGATTTCTCATCTATACTCTTAGTTATGGTTTCAACATTGGCTGTAGGTTTGCTTTTTTCTATCTTTGTTGTCAAAGTTGCATTTATTTCTTTCAAGCGGGGACTAGATCCAGACATTGTGGTTTATCCTATAATATCAACTGCTGCTAGCATATTCATCACGCTTTGCTATGTTGGAGTACTAAATTTATTCTTTTTCTTGCCTTATTTTGGTAAACTAGCTATTGTCGCTATTGGTTTTACGCATGTCTTTTTGGTTCTATATTTCGTATCAAAAGATAGGCAAGATCTTGAATTCCTAAAAACTATACGTGAATCCTTCTTTATGTTAATGGTTGTATCAATATTGGTAACGTTAACTGGAACTATTTTCAAAGGAATAAGTAACTTTGCCTCGGACCGAAAAGAAATTTACACTATTTATCCTGCTTTAATTAATTTGATAAGCAATGTGGGCTCAGTTGTGGGCTCTACTGCTAACACAAAACTTGCATTGGGAGTGATATCACCTAATTTCTTCTCAATAGGAAAACACGCAAAAAACATAACGAGCGCGTGGGCAGCCTCATTTTTAATATGCACCATCTTAGCTCTCTTATCTCTTACAATTAACCGCGTATTTCCATTATCAAACGTGTTAAATTTTTTGGGGATAATTTGGATTGCTAACGTAATTGCTGTATTCGGTATAGTGCTGATTTCTTATGGAATTTCAGTAGTTACTTTTAGGAAAGGATTAAACCCTGAAAACTTTGTGATTCCAATTGAAACCTCATTATCAACAATTGTAACTTCAATGGCTCTTTTGCTGGCTTTGTTTTTCATAAGGTAATTGAAGAGTACAATTAAATAACTTGGGCACTTTATTATTTTGGAGCGAGCTCAACGGATGCCTAAATTTGAAAAAATTCAATACAAACCAATCCCCGTTAGAGAGCTTTTACTTGAAATGAAAAATATCTCCGAACTTATGATTGATCTTGCTTACTCTTCAGCCTTATATAATGATAAGGATCTTGCTGAAGACGTTCTTGCTCTTGAAGGCCGGGTAGATACCTTAGCGTATCTTTTAGACATGGAAATCATGGTTGCTTCACGAGATCCAAAAGATGCTGAAGCAATGGTGGGAATTTCAAGGGTGGCTTCCGCTACTGATAAAATTTCTGATGCTGCCGCTGACATAGCAGCCATTGTAACTCGCAACATTGGTATCCATCCAATAGTTAGCGAAATCTTCGAAAAAGTAGAAGAACGCATAATGAAAGTGACTGTTAAACCCAATTCTGTGATCGCTAAGAAGAGGATAGATGAATTGAACTTAGCAGCAAGAATGGGCGTAGACATTATAGCCATTCGTAGAAACAACGATTGGATCCTCAACCCTAAGAAGACTGAAAAAGTGTTTCAAGGAGATATCTTGATCACCCGTGGAGCACCCTCAGGAATCGAAGAGTTTAAAGACCTAGCAGAAGGGGAACTTGCAAAACTAAACACTGAACAACGTGCAAAATTTGAGGAAATAGTCTCCAGATTTGTGGAACTCAAGGATACATCAGAAGTAATGTTGAATTTAGCCTATACTTCTCTATTACTAAATAGCAAGGAACTAGCTGAAGAAGTCGAACGGCTTGAAGAACGCATGGATCAAATGCACACCGATTTTGAACTGCTTGCTTTGACTAGTGATTTTAAAAAAGAAGAAGCATCAGGCTTCTTAGGGTTAATTCGACTAGGTGTTGCAACTGAAAAAATCGCAGATGCAGCTGCCGAAATGGCTGAAGTAGTTCTCAGGGGAATCGAACCTCATCCAATTTTGAAACTAACAATTAAAGATGCTGAAGAAACAGTTGCTCAAGCATGCGTCACCGCAGAGTCTCTTCTTGTAAACAAGACACTCAAAGAAGCACGTGTACATGAAGAAACTGGCATGTGGATTTTAGTCATTAAAAGAGGTGAGAAATGCCTTCGTCCCAGAGCAGATTCAAAAATCCAAGATGGTGATGTCTTAGTTGCTTCAGGATATGCGGAAGGTGCGGATGCCTTGAAAAAACTAGCTTCGCCTTCTCAAACTTGCAATATAGAATAGCCAATATCTTAATTTCAGATCCATTAATACTATAAAGAAGTTGCACCTTAGCGAAACAACAAACAAATCAGAGTGAGAAAAATGAGACAACAAAATTTGTAAAACATTTTGATGTTAACAAATAAAAAAATTAAAGAATTAAATAGAAGAAATTATTTGAATTATTTCTTTTTCTTAGGTGCAGTTTTGTCTTCGGTGGCAGTCATTTCTGCTTGTTTGGCTGGTTCTTCTACTGTTGTTACTTCTTTCTTCTCTTCAATCTCAGTTGTTATCTCTTCGATTGGTTTTGGAGGCGGTGTTGTTGCCATTGTCCAACCTATCCATGCACCGATCGCTAGAATAGCGATAAATGCTATAGAAACAAGAATCAATACGGCATCGAGTCTGATGTTATTGCCAGTATCATTTGTGACAGTCCCAATTAGTCCGTAAAGCTGAGCTGGGAAGAGTGCTAATAATGCATAAAGTAAAGCTATGATAACGCACACTGCTAGTATTGCTCCACCTATTCCTTGATCTTTGCTAACCATTTAAGTCACCACTTTATAGCCATGTACTATGTCAGACAATTTAAAGTTTGTCATGGTTTAACCATACCTTGTTTATGTCGTTCCCATTTCCCAAGTTGATAAGTACTTTTTCTGTTCAGCGGTAAGCACATCGATTTCTACACCCATTGATTTCAGTTTGAGTTCAGCAACCTTTTCGTCAATTTCTTTAGGCACACAGTAAACTTTGGTTTGGAGCTTTTCAGATTTAGCTATAAATTCAGAGCTAAGGGCTTGGTTTGCAAAGGACATATCCATAACTTCTGAGGGATGCCCTTCCGCTGCTGCTAAATTGACAAGCCTGCCCTCGGCGAGCAAATAAAGTTTTCTACCATCCTTTAATGAATACTCTTCCATGTTTGGTCGAATCATCCGTTTACCTTTAGAAAGCAATTCTAAGTCAGGAATGCTGATTTCTACGTTAAAGTGACCGCTATTACACATGATGGCACCGTCTTTCATCTTTTGCATGTGTTCCTTTCGGATAACATTCAGATCGCCAGTTGCCGTTACAAAGATGTCGCCAATAGCTGCAGCTTCAGCCATAGGCATAACACGTAGACCATTCATGGCAGCTTCTAATGCGCGAGTCGGTTGAACTTCTGTGACTATGACGTTTGCACCCATGCCTTGAGCCCGCATTGCAATGCCTCTGCTACACCATCCGTATCCTCCGACCACAAAGTTTTTGCCAGCTATCAAGATTGAAGTTGCCCTCAAAATTCCATCCATGGTGCTTTGACCTGTTCCATATCTGTTATCGAAAAGGTATTTGGTGTAGGCATCGTTAACGGCGACGATGGGATACTTGAGGCTACCATCTTGTTCCATAGCCCTTAGTCTTATGACTCCTGTTGTTGTTTCTTCAGTTCCGCCTTTAAGGTCTTTTATTTGTTTTTGGCGTTTGCTATGCAATGTTCCAACTAAATCTGCGCCGTCGTCTAGGGTTATTGTTGGCTTGTAATCAAGAACTTTGTCGATACATTGGTAGTATTCTTCTGTATTTTGTCCTCTCCAGGCGAAAACATGTACTCCGCTATCTGCTAATGCGGCAGCGACATCATCCTGAGTTGAAAGAGGATTAGAACCACATAATGCGATTTCTGCACCTCCAGTGATTAATGCTTTTATGAGAACTGCTGTTTCCTTTGTTACGTGGAGACAGGCGGCTAAGGTTTGGCCTTTGAGTGGTTTTTCTTTTTCAAAACGATTTTTGATAATGTTGAGGACAGGCATGTGTTTTGCCGCCCATTCAATTTGTAAGTGACCTTGAGGGGCTAGACTTTTGTCTTTAACTTGGAATTTTTCCAATAACATTCCTCTTTTTAGGAAGAATGTATCGTCTACCTATTTAGAATTTGCTTTTGTATAAAGTGCAGTTTAGATCAAGCATCAACTTGTAATTGGTGTCTTTTGAGAGCCGTTGGAGATCTCTTAGTAGATATTGAACGCTCGCCGTTTTGCCTCTTCCTGGAAAGACCCCCAAAGGAAAATGCTTCTCCCACGAACTATCGTAAAATGTTAGAAATAGAATTCATCACCACAAAGCGGTGTACCACCTAGAGAGTTGGATTGTGCATCTAAAATAGCAGGATCTTGAAGTATACTCTCTTTATATCTTTAAACAGTGGCACGATATAACGTTCAAGGATAGACAGAGACGGTGGGAGGGTCTGCTGGCTTCATCGTTCATATTGCTTTTGAACCATTAACGTTATGATTCTTAAAAGTGAAAGCTAAAGTTTAGATTTTTCAATCTTGCGTTTTAGTATGTCTAAGAGCAAGCCACAGATAGAATTATTGAAGACCACTCGAAACTAAACCACTTAAAATCGAGTCGGGAAGGTATTCGGAACTAAGTTGCTGGAAAAAGTTTAATTACACCTCGTCCAAAAACTAGCAATACGAGGTCGTATAGTTGAAAGAACCTTTTGCCAAATTCATTGAAGCTAACCTGGGAACGAAAACATTAGTAATTACATGCGGGTTGCCTGGCACATGGAAGACGGAAACAGCAGAAGAAGTCTCAAAGATTAAAGGATATCCAATTCTCAGAAGCGACATAATCCGTTTAGAAGTACTTAAGAATGAAGATGTTTTTGATCCTAAAGTTGCTGGAAACATGAATAAGCGCATGTCTGTTTATGATGAAGTCTTCCGTCGAGCAGATGAACTTGCGAACAAAAATGTTGACGGCATTATTTTAGATGCTACTTTTGTCACGCAGGAATTACGTCTTCGGGCAGCTGAAGTTGCTTCTAAGCATAACATGAACTTTGTAATTATGCAGACAAATTGCGCACAAGAGGTATCAGTGGCAAGAATTGAGAGAAGAACCAAAGAGAAGTATGAATCAAACGCGTTAACTGTAGATGCTTATCTTGCTAACAAGAAAAAATTTGAATCAGTAGATATTGAAGCCATCAAGAAAAGGTATCCGAAACTCAAAATAGTCCATTTAACTGTCGACACTTGCCGAGACAACGCAGAAGATTGGTACATTATGGGAATAGAAAAAAGTTAGCCGGATACTGTTCTATAATGATTATAGATTTACATATTCATTCCAAAGCGTCAGATGGCAAACTAACAGTCGAAGAGATTTTTAAAGAAGCCAAAATCCGAAAAATAAACTTAATGTCAATTACGGATCATGATTCTATTACCTGCCAAACTCAAGCTATGGCTGAAGCAAGAACGAAACACATCCAATATCTCGGCGGCGTTGAATTAAACGTTACTTTCTCGCACTCCAAGTATCATGAAGGCAAAGCGGTTTCCCTTGATTTTTTAGGCTATCAATTCGATGCTGACAACAAAGAGCTAAACACTAAATTGGAAACCATGGCAAAATATAGAGTGGAAAGAGCTTCAAAAATCCTTAACAACTTGAATGCTGAATTTAGAAAAGAAAACATAGCAACATTGACGGATTTGGATTTTAGAAAAATTGAAGACTCAGTAGACGGAGTGCTTGGCAGGCCTCACATTGCTGATTATTTAGTTAAGAAAAATATCGTTCAATCGCGTCAGGAAGCCTTCGACAAATACCTTGTAAAATGTGATGTTCCAAAATACACGCTTTTTTTAGAAGAAGCATCAAAACTCATAAGAGGTGCCGGAGGAAAATTGGTTTTGGCTCATCCCAATGATCCTCACGGGACTTCGTTGCTTGCATTATCTAAATCATTGTTTGACCAAACGGAAATTATTCAAGATAAAATGCTTCCTTACATTGACGGTGTTGAATGTTGGCACTCACGAAATAGTTTGGAAACGACAAATTTCTACACTGCATTTGCAAAAAAATACGGGTTAATAATGACTGGTGGAAGTGATTGCCACCAAAAACCAATTTTGATGGGCACAGTGCAAATTCCTGATTGGGTAGCAAACCAATTCATGCAGTAAATGCTCGTTACAATTCTTTTGCGTAGACGGCAGCTAATTTGAAGTATGATTGAGCTTCTTTAGCGGCTGATTCCTTTTCACTGGCATCAATGTTTGGGTCATCAAGTTTGAAGCTAATAACTTTGCCTCGCACATATGCTCTATAGCACTTGTAGAATGGAAGAACCTTCACCAAATCTTGATCTTTGGAATATGTGACATATCTGTCAATAAAGTAATCTGACAAGGCATGATTCTCTTGAAAGTCCAAATCCATCGCTAAAAAGGCGATATCTGAAGCCACATCCGAGTATCTAAAACGATCATTAAATTCTATAGCATCAAAAATACAAATTGGGTCTGTAATGAATATGTTTCCTGAATGCATGTCGCCATGGCAGTCTCTGATTTTATTGTTTATTATTCTGCTTTCAAAAAGCGATCTTTTTTGATCCATGAATTTAACAATTCTATCTTGAATAAAGTAGAAATCTGTTTGTGGGATCGTTTGGTCAATGTACTTTAGAGTCTGAACGAAATTTTCATCCCAATTAGTCTTTATAATTTTAATGGAACCATATTCATTAATTTCCCTACCAGTTTGTGCTTTAGAATGAAATTGCACAACAATCTTTGCGATCTCATCGATTGTTTTCATGTCAACTTTATTCTCTTTAAGAAGAACCCCCATGATTCTTTCCTGGGGAAGACGCCTCATTTTTAAAGCATACTCAATTGATTCACCATTACCGCTTACCTTTATGATGCCCAACTTTTTGTTGATAGGTACGACTTCGAGGTATACATCTGAACAGAGTCTTTTGTTGAGCTCTAGCTCTTTCTCGCAGAAGAAGTGCCTTTTTTCAAGAGTAGAGAAATCTAAAAATCCAAAGTTTACTTCTTTCTTTACTTTGTAAACAAAATTTTTAGTGAGGAAAACAAAGGAAATATGTGTTTGGATTAATCTAATTTCGCCGGGGTTTTCAGGGTAAGCTTCTGGTTTTAGAAGGGCGTCAACTACTTGTTTTTGGGTGTGCATATTATTCTCCTGAATAAGTACCCTTGTGAATTTGATCCCAATAAATATAGGGTATATTTCTAGCTAAATAATGGTTAACCAAGAAAATTTCATAATAGGAATAATCATAATGGATCTTAAAGTGTTTTGAATTTTGTTATGAAAGTTAATACTTCATCGTTATGTTTTTTTGAAATGTGTCTGTTGTTATACAGCGACTCTGCGAGCTCGGAGACTTTTGCTAAAGCGTACACTTTGAAGCCTAGAGCCTCTAATTTTTCTTTTCCACCCTGCTCACGGTTAACAACAACCAACAAATGCTTAACGTTGCCACCAAGTTCTTGTAAAGGCTTAATACCTTCAACTTTAGATAAGCCTTCACTTACAACATCATCAAAAAATAGGATATTGTCACCTTTTACAACATCTGCCCCGGCAAGTCTACCCATGACACCGTAGGCCTTCTCCTCCTTCCTAACTATAATACAAGGCAGGTTTAATTGAATAGCGATACTTGGAATTATCAACGCTCCTTTGAGTTCGATCGAAGCTAATTTGTCTATTTTATCAGAACCCATTATTTGCCTAATTTTTTTAGCCGCAAGCTCGGCGACAACCAATAGTTGTGTTGGCGAGGAGAGCAAACGAGCTAAATCTATATAATAGGGACTGATAGCTCCAGACTTAATTCTAAAGCTTCCAAACTTTAAGCATCCTGACAAGTATAGAGCGGCCGCAACTTTATCGGTAATATTTGACATTGAATATCCCTAATTTGATTATAAAAAAGGAAATTTAACTCTTTACAATCAATTAAACGACAAGATCGGCCATGTCTACGCTGCGTTCGTAAATTTGTCTAAGGAAAGAAACCGCTGCCAAAAGCTGTGGCATCAAATCCACTGAAGAATCTTTTGCGACCTTCTCAATGTTTGCGTATGTAATGTCGATTCTGGTTCTTATGTTACGTACATTTTCTGCCAATGAGATGTCTTTGGTTATAAAGGATTTTAAAGCCTGTTCATTGGCTCTACAACAAGCTTCCTGCAAATCGAGCAACAATTTTTGCAGTTCACTAGACATCTTCACACCATTAAGTGCAATTGTTTTTGAAGCTACCTGGACGCACGCATCGCCTATGCCTTCAATCAAACTTGCTGCTAAACGATAATCCAAACACTCTATTGGAGTAATCCCTAGTTTATCGCTTAAACGGGGATTTTGAATAATTGTTCGAAGAATTCTTACAAGCAAAAAATATAGTTTATTGCTTTCAGTATCTCTCTCGATAACATTCTTTGCTAATTCTACATCTGCATAAACAAATGAGTTGGCGGCATCACGTGTCATTCCTGCTACAATAGCATAAGTTCTATTCAAGATTTTTTCTGGTATAAATCCTGATGGTTGTTGCATCAAGGTTTGCAGAGAAATCTTTGAACTGGTTTCCTCCACAATCTCCAAGCCAACCAAAGAACTTGCGGTTGACTTAACTACTTTTCTTGCGTCAGAGTCTATTCTGTCCTTTGCTTCAATATCGATAATATCGTAACCTAGAAGATAACGACCAATAATCTCTCGGCCGAGATAAGGACCTATATTTAGACAAGTAATTCTGGGCGGGGACTCAACGATGTTAGAGGGGTCTACAATAAGCTTGCCATCGTTAGTTACATCTAAGCTTACCAAATCGCCTTTTTTTAAGCCACTCTTCTTGGCCCAATCTCTAGGTACACAAACAAAAAAAGTGCCAGTCGGCGTTTGTTGAACTTTTCGTGATTCACCCATAAGTCTGCACCAAACTAGATATAACACATCTAAACTACACGTTGCTTATATAAATTAAATTGAGTTTGAATAGTTAAAGTCGAAATATAATTAACCAAAAGCAATACACAGTCTAACACTAAATAACTTAGGCAAGCAGTTCTAACCGTTCAAAAGGTTGAATCGCAACCAAAAAAGGCAAACAAAGCAAAAGCATAAAAGCTTAAGCGCAAAAGCATGACCCAAAGCAATGGTTAATAGACAAGATCAAAAATGAGCGCACAAGAGAAATTGCAAAAAGCAATAGAGACAACAATCGCAGCAGGGTATCAACTAAATAGTGAGGCCTTTGACTTCTTAAGTCAAAACTCAGACCTAAACGATCCAGTTGACATTATGAATTGTGCACTTCAAAAGCTACAAGATCTTGAAGAAAAACCATTTTTCATTGACAGAGTTTTCTTAGAAACCTTAAAGCCACAACTGACCGCTTCCGTTGTCGAAACGCAAATAGAACCACTGAATCAAAAGGTTGTAGATCCACTACTTACCCAACAATTAAATCAAATCAAGTCAGAGGAAAACACCATTTTTTATCCATATGCTAGAGACATAAAATCATGCCTCAATATCCTCGAAGATGCTACAGGTAAACTTAGTTCAAATGGAACATTAGAAGAATACGTTCAATATTTCCAAGACAGGTTCAGAAGAATAGAACACTTACTAAGACAAAGAATCGATGTTAGGTCAGCAACTTCTATACTCGAAGCACTTAAATCTCCCGCCAAAACAAAACTCAAAATAATTTGCATGATAACAGAGAAAAGAGATTCAAAAAACCAAATGATACTGGCAATTGAAGACCTTCAAGGAAGCGCAACAGTATTGGTCCCTCAAAAAGCGCAAGAAGAAGTCCGCAAAAAAGCCCTTCTCCTGCTACCGGACCAAGTTGTATGTTTAGCCCTCATAAAAACAAGAACAAATCTTTTCCTAGCTGAAGACATTATTTTTCCAGAAATAGGCAAAAGACCCCCACAGAGAGCTCAAGAACCCGTGTATGCTGTTTTAACATCAGACCTTCATATTGGAAGCAATAAATTTGAAAAAGAAGCATTCAAACGATTCATATTATGGCTTAGAGGCAAATACGGAAACGAACAAATGAGGGAAATGGCTGGCAGGGTCAAATATGTTTTAATAGCAGGCGACATTGTCGACGGAGTTGGAGTTTACCCAAACCAAGCAAAAGAATTATGCATTCGAGATGTTCATAAACAATACGATTTCGCATCTAAATATTTGCACAAAATCCCAGATTATATAGAAATAGTAATTTCTCCAGGTAACCATGATGCTTCCCGAAAAGCTTTGCCCCAACCCGCCATACCTGAAGGCTACTTAACAGGGATACAGGGCAAAAAGAACATTCACTCAGTCGGGAGCCCCTGCCTTTTGAGCTTGCACGGTGTTGAAGTCTTAATGTATCACGGCAGAAGCTTAGATGACATAGTTGCAGTCATACCAGGAATGGACCATTCACACCCAGAAAAATCAATGAAACTTCTTATGCAAAGCCGCCATTTGGCGCCAGTTTATGGTGGAAAAACTTTGCTTTCACCAGAAAACCGCGATTATTTGGTCATTGATAGAGTACCTGATATTTTTCACGCTGGGCATATCCACGTGTTAGGTTATCTTAATTATCGTGGCGTGCTGGTTGTAAATTCTGGAGGTTGGCAACAACAGACGGATTACATGGAAAAATTAGGGCTTGTTCCTACGCCTGGAAAGGTTCCAGTGGTTAACTTGCAAACATTAGAGATAACGGTTCTTTCATTTATCTAAGTATTTTAAGCTTTAATTCAACAACTTTCAACTTGAGCTTTGCTTGATGGTTGCCGAGAGTAGCTGATTAGGCGACTAAATCGAGTATCTTCATTAAATACATCTTTGATGAGGCTTCTCGAGATTTCAAGTCTAATTTTCTTGGTTCGTCCGTACCTTCCCATGCTTACAACTTTTGCGTTCACAAGGCCCATAGAATCGAGCTCGTTAATTAGAGTACCCAAACGACGTTGTGTCAGAAGCCCCGAGCCCATTTCTCCGCACAATTCGTTATAAACATCGTATATTTCACCGGTTGTGGCGCTTGGTTTGTTCAAATGGTAAACACTGAGAAGTACTAGTTTGGAGTGCAAGGTCAAATTCTTAAGGGACTCAACAACTCGATTATGCTCAATATGTTTCTCTGCCTGACGAACATGCTCCTCAGTAACCACTTTTGCACCCTGCCGTTCAGCAACTTCCCCGGCGACACGCAACAAATCTAAAGCTCGCCTCGCATCACCATGCTCTGCAGCGGCCAAAGCTGCGCAAATGCTCAACGCTGAATCAGATAAAACTCCATCTTGAAAAGACAACTTTGAACGTTCAAGAAGAATATTGCGAAGTTCACCTGCGTCGTATGGTCTGAAAACTAGTTCTTCCTCGCTAAGAGAACTGAAAACTCTAGGATCCAAAAACTCCTTCAAACGAAGGTCGTTGGAGATACCAATTATCGCAACTTTGCTTTTATTTAGAGTCTCATTTATTCTAGTTAACTCGTACATGAAAGCATCTCCTTTATCTTTAATTAAAGCATCAATTTCGTCGAGAATTATTATAAAAATTATTCTAGATGAATCTAATGCAGTCCGAAACCTATCAAAAACTTCGCCAACAGATAAACCTGTAAAAGGTATAGCCATACCTATATTCTGGCTTAGAGCAGCAAAAACTCGGTATTCCGAACCCGTCATTCGACAGTTTATGTAACAAAATTTTACTTGAGAACCATATTCTTTTGCTTTAGATTCTAGATGACTTAGCACATATTTGGTTACTGCCGTTTTGCCTGTTCCAGTTTTTCCGTAAATAAAAATGTTGGAGCATCTCTCATCTTTTAGGACGGGTGCAACCGTTTGACCTAATAATTTTATTTGCTCTTCTCTGTGTGGTAATTTTTCTGGAAGATAGTCGTGCCTTAATACCTCTCGATCTTTAAACAGCCGAAGGCCATTTACAAAATTTTCGAATACGTCATCTAGTATACTTGGATTGCCCATTTTCCCGTCCCCTTTACTTCAGAGGTAAAACCGTTATTTCGTGTGGAGAAGATAAAGGATGCAGTACAAAAAACTAAATTTATAGCACAATATTCTAAAAGAGTATGAAAAAATCAGATTGAAACTAATTAAACAGGGTGTAAGACACACCCCAAAGCTTCTACTGGAAGAAAATTACCAATAAAAGAAAAATCCATTATTATAATATATTACAGTAACTATACTCTGAGTTTTAAGTAATGAGTTTGTATATTAATAATTGTTATCAATTTTTTTAGATAAAGAATCTTTTAAAATTTTTTCAAAGACTCCTGAGGTTTCTTTTGACGTCAAGACTTCGAGAGGAAACATAGGGGTGCCTCTTCACGTAGAATTTCCATGTAAATGAGTGGTACCTTGACTATTTTTTCAATCAATAGTGTATCAGTTTTTCAAACTGGGCACGACAATCCTTTCGACCCTATAATCTATGGTTTTTTTGTTCACAAATTTGTGAATACATGTGAAATAGCATTAATTTTGCCGCTTAATTACTTTCCTTTAGTCTAAGATTACCTGTTTCTTGTCAGTTTGCTGTGAACAATGCACCCCTCTGCTTCGACTGGAGAACTAAAACCAAACAATAACTTTAGCTATTTAGCTATTCGGATTTATTGTGAAGCTGGTTACACTGAATTGAATGTAAATCATGATTATTTCACCAAAATAGCTCCTGTTTTGCCTCTTTTAGTTTCCTTGTTTCACCATAACAGCTATAAGTTGTGAAGTGTAAAGCTGTGAACTATAATTTAGGTGTAAGCGCAATGCCAGCTCGAAAAATTCGTGTGGAGCTGTTCGATAGCGATGGTAATCGATATACTATTGCTTTTGAGGGCCAGGTAACCCGCGATAAGGCTCTGCGCCTTTTAGATCTTGTAGAGTTGTTAGGTGGTGCACCAAGCGAAGGTCCCACGGTTAGTGCCCGTGCTTCTACACCCAGCCATGCTCTTTCACGTTTTGAAAAAGTTCAACTGGTTGTTCAAAAGAGTTTTCCATTGATCTGGTTTTCTTCAAAAGACATCCAGTCGGTTTATGAGCAGGAGCTTAAAGAGCCGGTTAGCCTAAGTACGGTTTCCACTTATCTTTCAAGAATGGCAAACAAAGGTATGCTTCTTAGAACTGGCGGATCAAACAATTTGAAGTATAAAACAGCGCCAAATATTCCACAAGCAACACTCAAGCAGCGGCTAAAATGACTAACGCATGACTTAACTAAAAAGTAACTGAAAGTTGATACTATCTTGTACTCAGATTCATGTTGGTTGAGGATTTTCTGTTTTCTTTAAGAATTTTTCCATCTCTTTTTTGATGCTGTAACTGAATGGTATTTTATCTACCTCTCGCTCTAGGTATCCTTGCTCATAGAGTTTTTTCATAAGCCTTGCTGTGTGTTCTCTACTTAGGTGTACTCTATCTTTGATTTCGGGCGCTGTCTTGGGGCCTTGGGATGATAACATTTCAAGTACCGCGATTTCTGTATCGGTTAGCGTAGCCATTGCTTTATCGCGTTTGATTGGGATTACTGGTTCATTGCCAATTTCTGGGGTAATTTTAAACTTTTTGATTTGTTCTTCAAAACCGGCAATTTTTGTTTTAATAGTTTCTTGTGAGGTTTCTATATCGTTAATTTTCGATTGTAAACTAGTTAATCCAGAAAGAATATTTGTTTGAGTTTGCGAACTTGTCTGTGAAATGACGCTGATTTGATTCTCCAAAGGTACTATCTTTTTCTCTAAGATATCTGTTTTTTTAAGGCATGAATCTGCTTTAGCCAAGTTTCCTTCTATTTTGAAGGCAATTAAATCTAACTTGTCTGATTCGCGCTTAAGTTCTCGATCAAAACTAAGAACTATGTCTTCGACAATGCCCTTAGCTTTCTTGTACTCCTTTTGTGCCTTACCTATTTGCCTGTAATATTCAACCGATGCCGCCACTGTTGCAGAAAGAAATATTCCTAAAATCACTGTCCCAAAGTCTACCGTGATCTTAACCTCTGTGATTTATTTGTGATTGGGCGTGATTTATTCGGTTGCATCACACATCACAGTAATCCATGGACTTTTTAAGGCTTTTGGTGACGTAAATTCATGTTGATCATGATATCACATATCACGCATCTTTTCGCACTATTATTCCACTTGAATGAATGATCTGAAACGGCTAAATTCAAGCCTATTTTATTATTTAACGCTTAAAGAAAACATTTATTATCTTACCTTCTAGTGTACTATTTTACGATTAGAAATAGCCTTTAATTCTGTGATTTGTGACGTCACAAACTCTCTTCTGATGGGCTGGAGAGGCGTTTTAGGCTCGATTCAAGCTCCTGGCGGATGATTTCTATGAGTTTTAGATGGTCTTTTAGTTCTTCTTCTTTCTCAGGTTTCTCTTGGTGTGCTTCAACATATTCATTCAGTTTATTAGCTATTTCGAGATATGGGTCAAGAGTTGTGCTGTCAAATACCCCCAAATAGCCTAAAAGTAGTACTGTATAAATCGACTTTATGACGTTTTCCTTAGACTGTTTTAAAGTCCTATTAAAAGCTCCGCGGCTTATTTTAGCCTTAGTTAACCGCAGGTTGGCTTTTTCATCGTACTTTAGCTGTTTACCTGCAATATTTTCGGCTAAAATATCTATTAAAAGCGTTTCAAGTTGGGTTTTGGTTAATTGGCTGTTTTTAGCCAGAATTTTAACAATAGGGTCACCTAGTGCACCATTTAACCAGGCTTGAACTCCGTCTTTGAGCTTCAATTCTGCACTTCCGCCATATATCTGAATGGATACGCTTTTGTATACTACCTCTTATTTTTAAAGCTTATCCGAACGAAATCACTAGTTTTTGATACTATTAAGAGATCAAATAACTGTCAATATGCAAAAATAAGACAAGTGCTGGCGTATTTTTGCTTTTAATCCAATAATATGTACAGTTAACAAATAAAAGGCAAAATTATTCAATCTTTCACAAAAAGTTATATAGTAATTTTAACGGAACAATATAATTCTAATTACCCGTTAGAAAGTTCTTTTTGCTTATTTAGTTGTTTTGTGTGCCCATTTCTAAAACACACTTTTTGTAGCTAGTTGCTTTCAGACATACTTCAAGGAGAAATTAATTGGCGATGCGAAATGTCTTTTAGAGCATGTTGTGACGTCACCGATCACGTTATAAGCATTGTAATTTAGGGCAAAATACCTTTGATATCACACCACGTGATAAGTATGTGATGTCAGCGTGATTCTCAATTCCATTTGGATATCTAAAGAAGCTCTGAAGACTCTTTTAATTTATCAAATAGTTCAGGCCGTAAATCCTTCAATGTGGGAATGAAGGTTTCTGCAGTACGCAGATCTCCATAATCTACCTCACAAATGACAAAGTCTTCTTCATCATACTTAGCTTTAGCAAGAACATCTCCAGAAGGGCTAACCAATCTGCTCCCTCCCCAAAATTGCAATCCATCTTGAACCCCCGCCAGGTTTACGTAAGCAAGGAACGCTGTATTTTCAATAGCTCTTGCACAAGTCAGGGTTTCAAAATAGCTTCGACGGACTGCTGGCGACGCTGATATGCAGACAATTAATTGTGCTCCTTTCAAACGGGTTAGTCTTAGTACTTCCGGAAAGAAAATATCATAACAGATGCACAGGCCAATATTGCCTAATTCTGTTTGAAATGCTGCTGTTTGGTAACCTGGCCGGAAATACCTTTTTTCTTCAAACACACTATGCGTAGGTAGATACATTTTGCGGTATTTGCCAACTAAACCTTGAGGTCCAACTAAAACGGCTGTGTTAAAACATGTTGCTTGTGTTTTCTCGCTTAACTCAGGCATTCCACAAATAACATGCATCCCGGTTTTTTTTGCCAACTTCTCCAGTTTCTCAACAGTAGGTCCTGGAATAGTTTCTGCTAACTCGTAAACTTGGTCTCTAACTACATAGCCAGATAATGAAAGCTCTGGAAAAATAATAATATCAGCTCCCTGCTCTTTGGCCTTAAAAGTTAGGTCCTCTATTTTTTGAAGATTTGCTTCTTTGTTTTCTCGTTTGCTGCTTATTTGAGCGAGGGCAAGATTGATTTTATCTTTCATTATGTTTCCACTTTCAATAGGTATGTCTGGGAAGCCTAAAATCGTTTCCTACAGTTCTATACCCGATTTTAGGGGGTAGCGGCATTTTTCTTTTATGTTCATTTGCTAGCCATCTATTCTTAACTGCGTCAACAATAGTTTTCTGAATGTTTAATTGATTGGCAATCTCAATAGTTTTCATGAACTTTTCTAATCCATAAAGTATAAGATCTAAGGTTTCGTACTTAATGCCCAGCTCGTTTTCCGCTGTCTGGTTTGGCCACAGGGCTGGAGTAGAAGGCTTTAAGACGAGCTCCTTGGGGATTCCCAAATGGATTGCAAGTTTGCGAATTTGTGTTTTGTATAGATCCATAATTGGCGTTATATCTGCGGCGACATCTCCCCATTTGGTAAAGTATCCCATCATCGTTTCCGATTTATCGGAACTGCCACAAACAATTTTGTTAAACTTGTTAGCGTAATAGTAAAGGTAAATCATTCTTGTCCTAGCCTTTAAGTTGCCTTTACATAGCCTATCGTTTGGGTCAAACACCGGTATGGACTTATATAGGCAACTTAGAACAGATGACATGTCACAGATTTGTGTTTGTAAATTGAATTTTTCAGCTACAAGTTTTGCATCTTCAATGTCCTTTTGACTAAAATTTTCTTCTTCAGGCAGCATAAGTCCAAGTACATTGCCGCCGCCTATTGCACGGCTTGATAGAGCAGCTATCGTCCCGCTGTCAATTCCACCTGATAAACCAAGTACTATTCCCTTGGATCCTGCGTTTTCAACGTACTCCTTTATGAAACGGCAAATTCTTTTTTCTGCTTCGGAAAAATCTATGTCTAATAACGAAAGCGCTAATTTCAATTGACTTTCACTCAGCCTCATAATCTTGAGTTTGTAGGCAAGTATTTAAGGGCAAGGATAAATATTAATTGACCATTATCATAAATTTGAAGGCTGTTATGTTTGGGGCGAAGAAGGAAAAAAGTTGTTCATATTCCAAAGAAACGTTTGCCAAAATTCTTCTCGTGCCCAACGTGCGGAAAAGAAACAGTTAAAGTCGAATTATTCAGGGAAGATAGTCACGCAGTTGCTCAATGTAGTAGTTGTGGTCTTAAGGAAGAGTTCCCAGTTAAGCATGCGCAAGGTGAAGTCGACGTCTATTGCATGTTAACAGACCGAGTTTATGCTTCCCTTAAAAAAACTCCTGTGACAAACATTAAGAAAGAATAATCGAAGGATTATTGTTATGCTAGGGCCGACCGAAAAATACTTGCTCGAAAAAATAAAAGTTGAAGGCTCAATTCATATAACTTTAATCGACCCAGAAAAAGTAACAATTCAACAAGCTGCCCAAATTGCTGAGAACTCCAAAAACAGCGGAACAGCCGCCATAATGATCGGGGGCTCAACATTTGCTTCTCAAATCCACCTTGATGAAGTCGTAAAATCAATCAAATCCTCAGTGAAACTTCCTACAATCCTTTTTCCAAACAACATTACAGGAATAAGTAGCTATGCAGATGCAATTTGGTTTATGTCTCTTCTAAATTCAGTAGATCCTTACTTTCTTATGGGCGCCCAGATTCTAGGAGCCCCGCTTGTTAAAAGATATGGTTTAGAGCCTATTTCCATGGGCTACATAATAGTAGGCGATGGCGGCACTGCAGGTATTGTAGGAAAAGCAATATCAGTACCCTACAATAAACCTGAGCTTGCAGCTGCTCATGCTCTTGCTGGCCAGTACCTTGGAATGCGTTTTATTTATCTAGAAGGAGGTTCTGGAGCAGTAACTCCTGTACCTCCCGAAATGATTCGTGCAGTCAAACACTTACTCGAAATTCCATTAATAGTAGGTGGGGGAATTAGAACTAAAGAACAAGCAATAGCTGCTGCATCAGCCGGCGCAGACATTATCGTCACAGGTAATGTAACTGAGACTTCCGATGCAAAACAACGAGTTTCTGAAATCATTGGAGCAATCAGAGCTACTAAAATTTAGCTCAGTTGTTCTCTACTGTCTTTTTGCTTAGTTTTTAGAAAGCCAAAATAACCCTTTGCTATATATCTTGCCAAGAGACGTTGCATCTTGAATATCAGCAAAGGCTATCGAAATTACGTTGAAACAATGGAAAATGCCCTTAAAGAACTGTATTCTATAAGCGACAGCGCTAGATCAAAAGGGTTAGATCCTTCGTTAAAGACAGAGTGTATTATAGCACAAGATATTGCTGACCTAGTAGAAGGTCTAGTAGGTCCCAAAAAAGTAGCGCTTAGCATTAGGGATTTAAGTACTAAAATCCCAAGAGAAGAAATAGCATTTAAAGTTGCTGAAGAAATTGTCTTAGGTAAATTCGGTGCTATGGATCCTGAAGGAGCTGCTGAACAAGCGATTCGAACTGCCTTGGCAATTTTCACTGAAGGTTTAACTGCAGCGCCGATTCAGGGTATAGCTCAAGTTAAAATAAAAGCTAACGCCGACAAAACCCGCTATTTAGCCATATATTTTGCTGGTCCAATAAGATCAGCAGGTGGAACAGATCAAGCGTTAACCCTAGTTGTGGGCGATTTTGTACGGCGTCAGCTAGGTCTGGATAAGTATAAACCTACAGAAGAAGAAGTCTCCCGTTTTATCGAGGAATTACGATTATATGAACGTTCAGTTGGACGTTTCCAATATCATATTCCAGATGATGAACTTAAAAAAGCATTAAATCTAATTCCAGTTGAATGCACAGGAACCGAATCTGATCCCGTAGAAGTCTCCTCTTACCGAAACCTTCCTAGGGTAGAAACAAACAGAGTAAGAGGCGGCGCGCTTAGGGTAGTTAACGATGGCATTGTTGGTCGCGCACAAAAAGTATATGTCATAATTGAAAAATTAGGTTTCCAAGGATGGGATTGGCTAAGAGAATTCAAAAAGAAATCAGAGAAGAAATCCGGAGGATTTATGGACGATGTGATTGCAGGGCGTCCAATTTTTGCTTTTCCATCGAGGCGGGGCGGTTTCAGGCTAAGATATGGCAGAGCACGCAACACCGGCCTTTCGGCTGTAGGTATACATCCTGCCACAATGCATGTGTTGGAGAATTTTCTTGCTGCAGGAACTCAAATGCGTCTAGAGCTTCCTGGCAAAGGTTGTGTTACTTTACCCGTAGATTCTATTGAACCTCCAGTTGTTTTGCTAAAGGATAACTCCGTAGTTCGAGTAACATTAGAGAATTTTTGTGAAGTAAAAGGTAAAATTCAAAAAATCCTTTTTTTGGGTGACATTCTGATTAGTTTTGGGGATTTTCTGTATTCTAACAAAGGACTTCCACCTTCAGGCTACGTTGAAGAATGGTGGATTAAAGATGTTCAAAGAGCTATTGCAGGAAAATTCGGTTCAGATTGTCAGAAGACTGCAGAAAATATTGAGATCTCATTAGCGCGACTAGATAGTTTTATTGCAGATCCTTTTAGGAATAAACCAACTTTTAAGGAAGCTGTGGTTCTCTGCTTGCAATTGAATGTGCCGTTGCACCCGCGATACACTCTCTTTTGGTCAAGCTTGTCCGATGTTCAAGATGTTGAGTTGCTGAGAAAGTGGGTAAATTCTTGTGAAATTCTATTTGCTGATGGTGTTGCTTGCAAAATTTTGGGTCCACTTAACGAAAACGCTACGAGATTGTTGAGAAGAATCCTTGTTCCGCATAAATTAATTGATTGTAAGATTTTGTTAGAGGGTGAATATGCAGCTACTTTAGCGCTTTGTCTTGGTATTGGTAATTCTAAAACGGTTGATATCACACAAGCCACGACTGTGTTGGAAGCGGTTAATATTCTTTCAGTCGTTCAAATTAAGGATAAAGCACCAACGTATGTTGGCGGCAGGATGGGGCGTCCCGAGAAAGCAAAAAAGCGCGATATGAGACCTGCTGTTCATGTTCTTTTTCCTGTAAGCCTTGCAGGCGGAATGCATAGAGACCTTTTGGAAGCGGCAAAACAAGGTCCTGTGTTTGTTGAGATGGCTAAGCGAAAGTGTCCTACTTGTAAAGCTTACACACTGAAGGTAAAATGCTCCGATTGTGGATGTAATACGGTGCCAGAGAGTTGTTGTCCTCGTTGCGGCAGAGCCTTAAAAGAAGGTGGTTCTTGTCCCACTTGTAAAACTGACGCTATTCAGTATCAGCGACAAGCTGTTAACTTTAAAGAGGTTGTTGGTAACGCCTGTAAGTCGCTTGGTTATCCTGCCCCAAAAATTCTAAGAGGTGTCAAAGGCTTAACTAACAAGGATAAGACTCCAGAGATTATCGAAAAAGGGATTTTACGAGCAAGATATGACTTATCAGTTTACAAAGATGGTACTATCCGTTTTGACGCCACCAATGCTCCTTTAACGCATTTTACTCCTGCTGAGGTCGGCGTACCCCTTGATAAGATCAGGCAACTAGGCTATTGCTCAGATACGCACGGCATAAGTTTAGTCGATCCTGTACAAGTTTGTGAACTTAAGATTCAGGATATCGTGATTCCATGGCGAGCAGGAGATTATTTTATTCAGATTGCCGCTTTTATTGACGATCTTCTGGTAAGAGTTTACAAGCTTCCGCCTTATTACAACGTTAAGAAGCCTGAAGATCTTATTGGGCATTTGGTTTTTGGTTTGGCTCCTCACACATGCGCTTGTATAATGGGGCGCATTATTGGCTACACAGACCGTAACGTGATATACGCTCATCCTATTTGGCACTCAGCTAAACGTCGAGACTGCGACGGAGACGAAGATGCCATAATGCTTGCTTTGGATACCCTCCTGAACTTTTCGCGCGTATACCTGCCTGCTCAAATTGGCGGAATCATGGATGCCCCAATTCTTTTAATTCCCTTTGTTAACACAAAGGAAGTTCAAAGGCAAGCTCACGACTTTGATGTTGATGAAACATACCCGCTAGAGTTTTACCAAAAAACTTGGGATAAAGGTGAAGCTAGACCAGTAAGCTCCATTATGGATGTAATCAGTCATAGACTTGGAACTGAAGCGCAGTTTGAAGGCTTCCAATACACCACTCCAATTACAAACATAAACCTCGGAAACGCAAACAGCGCATACAAAGAATTCAAATCTATGCAAGAAAAACTAAACATGCAGTTAGAGTTAGGCTCAAGAATTGATGCTGTAGATGTCAAGCGTGTGGCTTTAAAAGTTCTAACAACCCATCTCATCAGAGACATAGCCGGCAACTTGCGCGCATTCTCAACACAATCGTTCAGGTGCAAATCATGCAACAAAAAGTTTCGTCGACTGCCACTCAAAGGCAAATGCCTCTTCTGCGGCGGAAAGTTAACTCTCACTGTTTACCAAGGCAACATAGAGAAGTATCTGGTTGCTGCACAAGAACTTGTTGACAAGTACGGCTTGCCAACCTACTACACACAGCGAATGGTGCTTATAAAAGAAGAGATAGCTTCAATGTTCGATAACAAAAAGCCAAAGCAAGCTAAACTTTTTGATTTTGAGTAAGCTAAAGCTTTTCAATGTAAACCGCTTGTTTATCTTTCGGTGAAAAAGCATAAAGGAAACAATGCATCCGAACGCTTATTTGAAAAGTATTAGAAATGTAAGTTGCGGTCTTAAAGCAAGAACCAAAATATTGGAAATTCTTGAAACTAAACAACGTTCGGCTGGGACAATAGCAAAAGAACTGCCTTTATCTTATGGTGTTGTGATACATCACTTGCGTCTTCTTGCAAACGAAGGTATAGTTCAGCGTAAAGGGCGTCGACCCTACTATTGGGTGTCATCGGGGTTAGGTCAGAAACGGCTTAGTTAGAATTTGCATTGGCAAGGTGACTGCTGACATTTTGGGCATTTATGATTGTATTTGTTGATGGCTGCTTTTTCCAGGTCGATACCCATTATGTTAGCGAGGGAAGCAAGCCATGCAATCACGTCGGCAAATTCTTTTTCAGTAGCCTCTCGATCGGTTCCTTTTTGTAATTCCTCTCCTAATTCTTCGACTTCATCGACAAGCCAATTGTATGTTCCAGTTATTCCACGAGCAAGATCTCTTTCAAAATACAGTTGGCGCATCATTTCTTGAAATTTATGTATCTGCATGGTTCTAACTACCGAATTTTACAGTCAATGTTATCGAGTTTAAACCTTTCAGGGTCTAGGCATAAAATCTCGGGGTTAAGTTTCTATTATCTGCGCAAGATTAATTAAATGCCTGCAATACATGAATGGACAGGGATATCAGTGAGTAGAAGGAAAAAGAAAGAGACAGGTCCAATGCCTGCAGCAAGCGCAGGATTACTCAGGTTCTTCGAGGAGGAGACCGAAGGAATAAAAATTAGGCCTGAACTTCTTGTCGTCATCTCGATAACATTAATAGTTATTTCTGTCCTCGCCAAAGTGTTCTTTCCTACCTCCTAGGCAAAGTGACATGTAACACTTCTAGTCTTTGAACCGAATTCAAATGGAGAAATAATTCACTTCTTTCTTCTCGACTTGCCACTTGAGGAATTGGCTGAGCAATTGTTGATCTCAAAACTATAGCTTCTGCATCTGATAGCCAGATCCCTGAAGGTTCATGCGTTACAGCAACTAGGGTGCCTTCAAAACCATATGCTGGATCTATAATGACTCTAATTTTTTTGCCCACGTTCCTTTCTAACATATGAAATATTGATGGGGGCAAATCTTGATCTGGCATGGAGCTCGCAAACTAATATGATAGTCATTCTTAAGATAAAACAGTTCCCTTCTTTAGGAATGTTGACTTAGTAATCATTATTGTAAAATAGTGGTTATTGCGTATAATTTTTGATTACTTCATGCTAATTTACGGTTATCTTTTTTGTGTGTTATCAAAAAATCTGTGTTTCCTGTTTTGAATTCATGATCCAAAGTAGCTAAAGAATTTTAATAAGCCCCGCCAACACCATAAAGAAGTCTAGCTGAGTTGGAAATATGGAGACAGATAGTTCGCTCAATAACTCAATTGATAATGCAAGTAAGCACTATTCCTCTATGTTTTCCCTTCCATCATTAAAAAAAACGCTTGGTCTAGTCGGGGGGCTCTGCATAGTGATTGGGCTTTCAACTTTGGGTATCCCAAATGCGAAGATAGTTGATGGTTTGGCTCTTGGACTGGTTTTTTTTGCTCTAACACTTATCGCTGATTTAATAATGAACAAAATTACTCTCAAGAATGATCAAATTTTTACGTTGAGACGCACTCTTGTCGTATCACTTGTCGGCTGGGCTATTTGGTTACTTTTCAGTCTCATAGGCATAGTGTTAAGCTTTCAATTTGGCTTTTTAGTATGGGTTAAACTCTGTCTACTAGGTTACGCAGCCATCATAACTCTAAGAATAATCGTGCTGATTGCAACTTCAACCGCCACCCGCTGGAGAAAAGGGCTAGCTGTCTTACTGCAACCTACCCTTTCCTTTGCAGCTTTTGTTGTCTTTTGGGTTAGCACATCGAGCACATTTCCGATTCTGCAAGTTTTGCTCTTCCTTGCTATTTCTCCCACAATTTGTTTCCTTGCAGTAAGTCTATTTTTTTACTCAATAGAGCGCTTAAGTCAGAAATCCTTTTCTCTGAATGCGATGCGCCTGTTTAGAGCGTTCATAATGAATTGGGCAACCGACCAAAATGCGCCTCTTGAAAAATATCTTGAAGAAATAGGTGAAGACAAAAACATCGATGTTGCTCTATTAAAGTTTGACACATCTAAACCTAAAGCCGCCATTATCGTTCCACAAGTTCACCCTGGACCATTCAAGAATATAGGCAGCAGCCTTTTGCCTTCTCTTCTGAAGCAAGGATTCGAAACAAAATACGGCTGTATAACTTGTACTCCTTTGGGCATTCTTGGTCATGAGCTTGATTTAGCCTCGCAAGAGCAGAATCATAAAATA
>DATIXS010000274.1:0-2861 GCA_035518335.1 Candidatus Acidiferrum sp. | reverse complement strand
TGTCTGCCAAATGCCATTCCGTAAAAGACGCGCCTTCAGTTGCAATTTCTGCTTGAGGGCTCCAACGGCTCTTGTTGCTTGATGTTCCTGGATAAATCCTAAAATGGCGTTTACAAGCAGCAAGGCAGTTATAATGTAGAGATCCAAGTATTTGCCTAAAAAAAAAGATAGCACAATGGCAACTTCAAGCATCCAGGCAGTTAAGCCCCAAAACTTCTTTGCAAAAGCTATTGCAGGATTTGCCTGTTTCTCCGCTACTTCATTATACCCGTACTGCTTTTGCTTTTCTTTAACCTGATCGGAATTCAGCCCTTTCGCAACATCAACGTTTAAAGCGTCATCTGTTTGTTTCCTCGATTTATCGGTTTCTGTTCCATTTGCGACCATTTTTTTGATCTATCCAGGTCAAATGAAAGAAAAACAAAACTTTGAATCAGCTGCATAGCCTATGATTGAACAGTTGGCTTACAAATCAATTCATAGTGATATGGTCCTGCATCAGTCTGTTTTACAACGGTAAAACCGCTCTCTGAAAGAAACTGCTTAGCCTCATCTTCGGATAGGCGACTTTTTAGTGGTGGTCCATGTTCTGTTTGAATTTTTTTCCAGTCTACATCAACGATGTATGCTGTGAGTTTAGATATGCGTTTCACTTCTTGAAAGAAAGTTTTCCTGTCAGCTACTTCATGAAGGACATTAGCAAAAAGGACAAGATCGACAGATTCTTTAGGAATCCCTGTATGACACACATCACTATTAACAATTTTAATCACCTTTGGATTCACTCCCGACTTGGCAACGTTTTCCTTTAAGCTGTCCATCATATGCTGATCACTATCAACAGCATACACAAGACCTTTTTCTCCAGCTATCTGAGCCATTGGTATAGTAAAGAAACCAGGTCCTGAGCCAAGGTCAGCCATAATCATTCCTTCTGTAGCACCTGCACATTTTAAGATAGTTTCCGGATTATGCCATTGCTTTCTTTCTTCAGACATTAAGAATTTGGCACGATCAAGATGATTTTCCATAGCTAAAACTCCTCAATTGCTTTAAGCGAAAAACAATCCAGTATTAATGTGCGATGGTTAAAAAAATCTTTACTGAAGGAAAAACACGGATGGGCAACGTTAGATCGCTTAAAAGCTGAAATTCAACTAAGGTTACTAATTATCTTGTTATCAATGTTGGAGAAAGAAAAATGGTTAAAGTGAAAATAGGAGACAAAGCACCAGATTTTACTCTTCAATCCTGTGCGAGTGAGGATATCAGGTTGTCCAAGTTCTTTGGAAAAAAGAACGTTGTTCTTTTTTTCTATCCGAGGGATGAAGGACCTACTTGTGTCAAAGAAGCGGAAGCGTTCAGAAATAACTATGAAGCTTTCAAGGAGAGGAACGCAGAGGTTATCGGCATAAGTGCCCAAAACGCGGAATCGCATAAAAGCTTTGCCAATCATCATGGCCTGCAATTTATACTGTTGAGTGATGTCGATAACAAGGTTCGAAAACTTTATGGTGTTTCAAGCACGCTCGTGTGCCGGGGAGGGTAACTTATGTTATAGATAAAGAAGGCATGGTTAAGCATGTTTTCTCTTCGCAGCTTCATTTTGTCAAGCATGCAAAGGAAGCCTTACTTGCATTAAGAAAATGAAATTGTATCCGATTAATTGAAAATCAGTTACTCTTTAATTTTATAGCTTTACCAACGCATTTTGTTATGCAATCGCCACATCCATGACAAAAGTTCGGCTCAACAAAGTTTGGATCATTATTATCAATGCGGAAAATTGCTTTAACTGGACATGCCTTTGCTGCCTGACACTCAACGCATCGCAAAACAGCTATTTGGTTCAATGAAGGCCTTGTGCATAGCACTCACTTGGAAGGTTTCCACAAAGCCTTATTGCGATTTACGACCAGACTGACTCCAGCAAACGCCGAAATTCCCATTAAGCTAGCAAGCAACAAAGGCTTAATCACGTTAAACTCCGCTGAGGCTATACTACCTCTTTTGTGTTTTTTGGTTTTCTTGGTCGCCATGTTAAGGCACTGTAGATCGTAAACACTAAGAGAGCCACAAACACTGCTGCTTTGATGGCCGTGAAATCTACGATTGCTGAGTAGAGTGCGAATGCTGCGGGAAATCCTCCGATGTATAGTGTGAAAAATATTGCTGTGGGCAGTTTGTAGTTGTATTTGTAGTCTTTAAAGATGCGTCTGCCAAAGTACAAGGCTGCCAAGCGCCCCATGCCATGAGTGCATTTTATGCAATTGTAGCATGGACGTAGGCAACCCAGAATATGCAATACACCATAAATCAAGATAAGAGTTAGGATAAAAAACACAATACCGGTTATGAAATCATACAGCAGAAAAGCTAATGAATCAAGAACGATCCAAAGAAAAAGCGCTATGTTGCCAAAGAGGACCAGTTTTTTTGGGAAGAAAATTGGTCGACCGTTTTTTGGTTCTGTCATGCCAGCCTCTTCCAAACATTTGAAATATAAGTTTTTAGCACAAAAAATTCGCGTGTGTGCAATAAACTGTTCCAGCGGAGAGCCAACAGGTGACCGCCTTGATCTAAATTATTCCCTTTAGCCATAATTCATCGCTAGCGTGCATAGATATCTTAGGCTTTCTTTGCGGATTCTCTTAGTTTCCAAACCTCACAGTGAGGTGCATGATCACACATTTCTTCTGGGATGCCTCTTGGGCATTCAATTTTTTTCTCCATAATCATACTTCCGTATGAATCAATGGAATGCAAGCCCAATCAAATATATCTTACGATATTGTCAATATCAAACAATACCATTTATATTTACGATTTGATAATCACATCTTATGGAAAGCATTAACCTA
>DATIXS010000273.1:0-2187 GCA_035518335.1 Candidatus Acidiferrum sp. | reverse complement strand
ATTCCAGGCGGTTTTTCAGGTGGGTTCCGTCCGCATAAGGGATATGTTGAGCGGAAAGATGTTGAGGCGGTTTATAAGAAGCTCCAGAATGATAGGGCTGCTAAGAAACAGAAAACGTTGTTTTTCGGGTAAACTTGCATTTTTGTTGAATATTTTTAGTTTTGAAGAAAGATTTGGATAAGTCTCAAGTTTAACACCGAAAAGTAAAAAAACGATGTAAAAACAATTATTGGCAAGTCTAGAACGAACAAGTTCATGTGCCTGAAATATTGAGGGTTAACATATGAAACACGTTATGAAAAGCTTAAAGCATAATGGCATATTCGTTCCAATTTACGATTACAAAGGCTTCACTATCAAAATTAACGGTCAAACCATAAAACTGACTGCAAAAAGCGAGCAGATGGCGGTTGCCTGGGTTCGAAAAACACTCTCAACTGTGTCTCCGCCAGACCAAGTTTTCAAACATAATTTCATGCGTGAATTTCTAAAGGAAATCAAAGCTGAAAATCCCTCAGCCACTTTTCTGAATAGTTTTATTCCAAGTTATCTCCACAATATTGAGCATCCGCCAGCATCCTCAAGCAACAGCAGCCAGATAGCAAATCAAGAAATTGACTTCTCACAGGTCGCTAGCTACATTGAAAGCGAAAAAGCCAAAAAAGAAGCCCTCACCAAAGAAATCAAAAAACAACAGGCTGAAGAACGCAAAGTCAAACGACTAGAATTCAAGGAAAAATTTGGCTACGCTGAGGTTGATGGGCAAAAGCTGGAGATTGCTAACTGGACATCCGAGCCATCGTGTCTTTTTGCCGGTCGTGGGGATCATCCGCAGCGGGGCAAATGGAAGGACGGCCCAAGCGAATCGGACATTATTCTTAATTTACTCAAAGATGAAAAAGGTAAACTCCTGGTTCCAAGACCAACTGGAAACTGGAAGGATATAGTTTGGGAACCCAACAAAATGTATGTTGCTAAATGGGAAGACAAGCTTACAGGAAAAATAAAATACGTTTGGTTTAGCGACACAGCATTTCTAAAGCAAAATCGCGAGAAAGAAAAGTTCCAAAAGGCCGAAACATTGGGGAAACAAATCAAAACAATTGAGCAGCATATTCTCCGAAATCTTAACGACAAAGAGGACTTAAGGCGAAAAACTGCGACTGTAGCGTGGCTTATTTTAGTGCCAAACATGAGGGTCGGCGACGAAAAAGACCCAGATGAAGCCGACACTGTAGGCGCCATAACACTCAGACCGGAACATATCAAAATAGAAGGCAGCATCATCCACTTCGATTTCCTCGGCAAAGACAGCGTCAGATGGATAAAAGATATACCAGCACCCCCCGAAGTCATAAAAAACCTACAACACTACGCCAAAACAAGCAAAGAATACCTCTTTGAAGGCGTTGACTCCAAAATGGTTGCCCGTTTTCTATCTGAAAAAATGCCTAAACTAACCGCTAAGGTTTTCCGCACTTGGAGATGCACAAAAACCGTCAGAGAAGAATTAGAGAAAAGCGGAATAACAAAGGAAGACCCAGATTTCTGCAAGGTTTACGCTGCGAAAATGGCCAATTTCAAAGTGGCTGAAGTCGCCAATCACAAACGCAAAGTTCCGCCAACTTTTGACCGGCGCTTAGAGAAAAAAGAAGCAAACATCAAATCATTAGAAGCGCAGCTTGTTGTGAAAAAGGCGGCTGGCAAAAGAACTGCATCACTTGAAACACGAATTCAACGTGCTAAACTCGACCTGGAGCTAACAAAGCTTACCAAAGAATACAATCTCGGTACATCGCTAAAATCTTATATTGACCCGACCGCTTATGTGGAATGGGCAAAAAAAGTAAAATTTGACATTGAAAAATTCTATCCCGCAACGCTGCGAAACAAGTTCAGCTGGGCACTGAAAAACAATAAAGCGCAAACGGCCGAGTGCATAGCGGCATGAGCATTAATGAGACCAAAGATGGTGTAATCATCACTATTTTTGTAAAACCTAATTCTCCTAAGTTTAGCGTGGAGCTTGACGGAGAAGAAATCATCGTTCACAGCACTGAAGAACCAGTGAAGGGCAAGGTTAACAAGGAAATTATTAAAGAGCTTTCAAAGCTTTTGCATGCGAATGTTGAACTTTTCTCAGGGGCCACATCGCGAAAAAAACAATTTTATGTCCCAGGAATCACA
>DATIXS010000272.1:0-7753 GCA_035518335.1 Candidatus Acidiferrum sp. | reverse complement strand
CCTTTTGGATTAGCTTAAACTGGCACAAACGTAGCGCGCGCTTCAAACCATAATTTTTGCAACTTTTCGTTGAGATTTGGTTGACTAATCTTAATAATATCTACTGACCGAAAGCAGTTTCGATGGAAATAGGAAGTCTTTTACCTCACGTTTAGTTTAATTTTCAGAGTTAACGGGTGTTTTATTTGTCTATAGATAAAAGGAACTATGGCAATAAAGCTGAAATTAATTTAACGCCGGCAGAACTCCAGTTGTTTTTTGATTATTCTTTAGACCTGTTAGTCCTTATTGGGTTTGATGGATGTATTAAGCAGGTAAGTCATTCTTTTGAAAGAATTCTCGGTTGGAAAAAAGAGGAGATAATTTCAAAGCCTTATCTGGATTTTGTTCATCCTGAAGACCGCAAAAGCTATGATGTTGAAGCTGAAGCTCAAGAAAAAGGCGAGGTAGAACATCAATTTGAAAATCGGTACCGCGGCAAAGATGGCTCATATATCTGGGTGTCTTGGAGTTTCCACACAATACCAGAAAAGCAAATAGTTGTTGGCATAGGTCGGGACCTTACTTGGTTCAAGCAAGCTGAAGAAGCGCTGAAAAAAAGCGAAGAACGATACAGTTCACTGTTTACCCACATGAATAGTGGTTTTGCTTATTGCAAGATGATATTTGATGATCATCAGACACCAGTAGATTTCATTTATCTCCAAATCAATGATGCCTTTGAAAGAATAACTGGGCTTAAAAGAGAGCTTGTTGTTGGGCGAAAAGTTACTGAAGTAATATCTGGAATCAAAGAAGCTAATCCTGAACTGTTTAATGTGTACGGTAGAGTTGCTGAAACAGGTCAAGGCGAAAAATTTAACGTATTTCTTAAGCCTTTAAACATGTTGTTATCCGTTTCCGTTTACAGTCCAGAAAAAGGCTATTTTGTAGCTGTATTTGAAGATATTACAGAACACAAAAAAGCAGAAGAGGAACAAAAGGCAAGCCAAGATCACTTAAAAATGGCGCAGCGAATGGCACATTTGGGCAGTTGGGAATTTTACGTAAAAGAAGATGAAGCTCTATGGTCTGAGGAGTTATTTCGTATTTTTAATCTAAAACCGCAAAGGTATGGTCCAAATACTGAGAATTACAGAAAATTTATTCATCCAGATGACGATAAAGCTGTAAATCAGATCATGAGTAAGTTGTTTTATGAAGGTCAGCTCGGTGACATAGTTAGTTTTGATTATCGAGTTATATTGAGTGATGCGACAGAGCATACTTTGCATACTGAGCGAATGATTGTGCAAGTTGATGAAGCTGGAAAGGCATCTAAGATAATCGGTATCGAACAAGATATTACTGAACGTAAACTTAGTGAGCAAAGGCTTGAAAAGTACAGCAAGCATTTGGAAGAGCTGGTTGAAGAACGAACTAAACAGCTTGGGGACACCGAGCGTTTAGCTGCTATTGGCGCCACTGCAGGTATGGTTGGACATGATATTCGTAATCCACTGCAAGCAATTACAAATGACTTGTATTTAATTCAACAAAAGTTAAACGAGATTCCTTCATGCAAAAGTGACGATGTTGTTGAGAGCATTAATTCTGTTAATGAGAATATTGCGTACATTGACAAGATAGTTAGCGATTTGCAAGATTATACGAGAACGCTCGCATTGAATTTTACTGATGTTGAGCTTTCAGACGTTTTCTTCAGCGTTTTAAAAAATGTTCCTAACACAATTTTGACTCAGGTAAACGTGGAGAAGCATTTTACATTAAGAACAGATGCAACTTATCTTAGACGTATAATGATTAATTTGGTTACTAATGCGATTCAAGCGATGCCGTCCGGAGGTAAGTTGACGGTAGAAGCGGTTAAACGACTTGATGACGCAGTAATTAGCGTGATAGATACTGGGGTGGGGATTCCAGAACATGCAAAACCCCATATTTTTAAGCCGCTGTTTACGACAAAAGCGAAGGGGCAAGGTTTAGGTTTAGCAGTTGTTAAACGGTTAGTTGAAGGTCTTGGCGGCACCATTACTTTTGAGAGTCAAGAAGGTAAAGGAGCGACTTTCATTGTACGTTTGCCTCTGAGAAACGAAAAGTTGTCAAACCCTAAATTTGAAGCGGCCTGAAGCTAACTGGAAAAATATTTCCCTTAAAATCCTCTTCAAGGTTTGATCAAAAATATGCAAGTTTTCGCTTTAAAGCTTCATTGTCTAATATTGTCTAATAATGAACCTGGTTGCAGATGATTTAAGGCTTTTTTCAAAAAAAAGTCTAGAACAAACTCTAAAAAAATTGCGTCGAAAATCGACAAGGCTTTTTGGGAACAATACGATTCTTGAAACTGTATTACGGTTCTCTTTCTTCGGAGTTGTTTTATGAGTTGCTCTTTGAGCTAAAGGCATCTATAAATCCTCAACTTTTTTTCGACAAATTTCGACAGAAATCTACAAATATAGACAAATCAAGACAATTCTAGACGCAACCTGCAAAGAATTTAAGCTTGAAATCAAAAAAACAACCCAAAACACAAAGAAAAAAAATTACGCCATTTTCCAAAAGATCGAGCTTAAGCCTAAACCACAACAACTTGCAGATCTAAAACTAAGCTCACACGTTTGGGCAGAGAATTTTGTTGGACTGCACCTTCTCATATTTATCAATCAAGTAATGCTTGATTTTTTCAAAGGTTTTAGCTTCCTCAACCACTCGTGCTTCCGACTCTTCCTCAGATTCTGTCCAAGTTTCTTTCAGGTAAGCTGCAATTCTGCCAATCCAAAGCACTCGGAGTGCGTCTATTAATTTGTCTCTGCCGTAGGATGGGTTTTTGTGGAATTCTGCGATGAAGGAGTAGACGGTTTTTGCCCAGATTTCGGGTGGAAAGGTGATGCACGTGGTTTCTATTTGTTTTAGTTGGTCGAATTGACTGAGGATTTCGGGTTCTAAAAAGGATTTGTATATGTCGCCGAATGTGTCGTAGTTGTTTTTGAATGCCTCTATCGTGGCGGGTAAGGAGACTTGGATTTGTTCGGGTGCGCCGTTTCCTTTAACGTCGCCAACAGTTTCTGTTTGTGTGACGCCGCTTATTGTTTTCCACACTGGCTCATAGCGCTCGATTGAAGTAAACATGATGTTTATGACTTGCCTAAACATAGATGCAAGTTGACTGGAGGGGTCTTTGGCATCATGATTTTTCACTCCCAGAAGGGCTTGCTTAACTTTGTATCCCCTGGCAAGGGCAGTGTAGGTTTCGAAGATGTCGATGCCGAAGCGGCAAACATCTGGAAGTTCCCACATTGAAGAATCCAGCAACTCCTCCACTAACTCGATTGATAATCCAAAGTCTCCACCTATGGGTTGCCGAATGTCTTTTCCAAAAAGACTTGTAGTAATTGGATAACATAGGAAATTGGTTATGGTTCCATCATATTTTCTGCGGTGATAGCAGGGTGCCACAAAACCTGTTCCTGCCAAAGTTGGAGAAATTAAAAGGCGAATCCACTCTGGGGTTATGCTGCGTAAATCTGAATCTACTAAGGCTACACTTCTTACTTTTAAGTAGCTTGCGGCCTCAAAAATAGCTCTAACGGCTCTTCCTTTTCCTGAGATTCCCATGTAAATGGCTGGAATCAACTTCACTTCGGAAGGCAAATAAACCTGCTTAACAGAGGTCAACGTTTCATCTTTTGAGCAACCGTCAGATACAAAGATTACAGATCTTAAATTGGGAAAATATGTGTCTAAGCCTTTGGTTACTTGAGAAATAACGTAGCTTGCAGTGAGCACATTGTTGAAGGAAGGGATTCCTACTAAGATATCTGCTTTCTCTATGTTATGCAAATATATCCGGGCATCTAGTGATAATGCGGAGTCATCTTTGTTCATGGTTCTCTTCCAAAGTTATGTGTTCATTCTAAAAAATCATTCGCTTCAAAACCAATATATTACTACAAAAGACTTTTGCAGCAAAACAATGTTTTTGAAGAAATTGATAAGAAAAACCATGATTTATAAATGGAATCACTCATTTTCAATGCAAATATGACTTCCAGCTGCTTTCACTTTTCTAACGCTAAATTAGCCTCTGAATTTAAGTGATCCTTCAACCTAACCATCACCGACACATCGTTAACATTAGTTCCCGTCGCATTCGTGAAGATAAGGTCGCCAAGTTTTAAGAAAAAACTGTAAGAATCATTATTTAAAAGATATTTTTCTGGATCCAAACCCAACTGTCTTGCTCGCTTCAAAGTTGCGTCATCTATGATTGCTCCCGCAGCATCAGTCGGTCCATCCACGCCGTCAGTACTCAAAGAAGCAAATACCCACTCCGCAGAGTCTTCAAGTTTCATTGCAGCAGACAACATAAGCTCTTGATTTCTGCCTCCCACTCCTTCTCCAACAACAGTTACTGTTGTTTCTCCACCAGCCACAACACCCAGAGACTTAGAAATCGACGATTTGCTGACTTCATTGGCAAGATTCGATAGTACCTTTCCAACTTCTTTAGCTTCTCCCTCAAGCATCTTCGATAATAGCAACACGCTAAGTCCTTTAGAACGTAAACAGTCAAAGGCAGCTTGACTAGAAGTTCTATTATTACCAATTATTAAGTTGTGAACATTTTCAAAAATCAAATCATTAGGTTTCGGTGTTTCCTCAAGAAAACCTTTGACGCCTTCCGAAATGATCTTGCGAATGGAAACAGGGGCATTTAGCCACAAGCCATATTTTCTAAGGATATTTCTGGCATCGCTAAAAGTTGATGGATCAGGAACTGTTGGGCCAGAGGCGATAGAGTCTAACGGATCTCCCATTACATCTGAGAGGACAAGATTTAGAACCGTTGCCGGATATGCTTTCTTTGCTAGCCATCCGCCTTTGAAAGATGAAAGATGTTTTCTAACGGTGTTTATTTCGGTTATTTCGGCGCCGGATTTAAGAAGATCATTTGTTAGTGCTTGTTTGTCCTTGAGGGATATGCCTTCGCGAGGTAAGGGCATAAGGCTTGAGCCGCCACCTGAAATCAGGCAAATCACCAAGTCATCTTGCTCAGCTTGCTCTGCCAACGCCACAATTCGGCGAGTGCCTTTTACTCCTGCCTCATCTGGAATCGGGTGGCTAGCCTCATTCAGCTCTATAACGCGTGTCTTTTGTTCTGCACTATAAGGAACGTTTACCACTCCGGCAGTCATGTGTCCACCCAATATCTCTTCCATAGCTTGCGCCATTTTGCCGCCTGCTTTACCCCCACCTACAACATAAACATGCTTAAACTTCCCTAAATCAAACAAGTAATCTTCAACCCGAAGCTGATTATTTTCTACTTTAACCTTGGCCTCTACCAACTGCTTTGGCTCCGCAGCATTAATCGCGCGTTCCAGGCACTTAAGAGCAAGGGAGCGGGATTGGCGAATATGCCAAGATTCTCCGTTTTCAATGAGCTTTTCCAAATTTCTAATCCGTATCATAAGCTTACCGTGAAAATTTTTGTGCTAAACTTGAGTTGGCATTGATAAATAAACAATTTTCTATAGCTTTTAGAACAAAACTATCTTGGACTAGAAATATCAGCAACAAGAATTCGAAAAGTCTATGAATTCCTATGATCAATTAATGGTGGGTAAACAGCTTGATTACTAAAATTCTTGTTTGCATAGATGGTTCTGAAAAATCACAAAAAACTTTAGATTATGCTCTTGAAGTCGCCGAAAAGTTTTCGGCATCTATTCATTTACTCAACGTTTTTCAGCCCCCTCCAGAATTTGGAAATCAATCCAACATGTTCCAACCTGCAGTGTCTGGGTACTCTCAAGAGCAAACAGTTTACGCTGCAAACATAGTTTCTTTCATGAAAGAGCTCAGATGGATACATGAAACACTTTTATCAGAAGCAACCGATAGAGCGACTAAACTCAAGCCAAGCCTTAAGATCACTTCAGAACTAAAAGAAGGTGATTCGCCATCCCTAATAGTTGAAACCGCAGTAAATGGCCATTTTGACTTAATAATTATAGGGCATAAGGGAGATAGTAAATTTAACGAGCTTTTTCTCGGTAGTACAAGTGAGAGAGTTGCTCATCAATCCAAATGTGCAGTATTGATTGTGAAATAAACGGTCATTTTAGAGTTTTCAGGCCAAGAAGGCAGGGATAACAGTTTTTATTTCTGTGAAATATTTTTGTAATTGATTTTTTCCTTTTGGAGTGATTCGGTACTGTCTTCGGGCTTTTCGAAAGCTAATTTCCCATCTTGAATCTATTAGTCCCTGTTTTTCTAAATGCCGGAGTTCAGGATATAAGGTTGAGGGTCCCAAACGAACTCCGAATTTTTTCTTTACTGTTTTTAGGATTGAGTAGCCATATATTCCATTGTCGGTGGCGTTTTGTATGAGACTGAGTAATGCACTTTCGAGAATTGCGCCTCTTAAAATTTTTTTGCTCAAGACTTTTCCTCCAATCACACAAACTGGCTTATATATTAATAGAGAAGATTAAAGATATAAGATTGTGCGGTAGGCACATCACTATAACAACCAACAGCCTAATTTTTAGAAAAACGATATAAACTGCACAGGAAACGAAAGATTTCTCGAATTGTTAAGTGCAAAACTGTGTTTATTGTATAAGAATATTTTTGGCTTTACAGCAGTTGTTACATGGTTCTTTGCTAGTGCAATATTTTTTGTCTATAGGGCATTTTGCTATGTTTTGGTTTGTCCAGTTGGACAGTGCTTCAGTAACTATTGAAGTTAAGTCTTTGTCGCTGTGAGTTTTTAATATAGCGAGTGTGTTTTCGTCAATGTTTACTGTTACTTCCATTTTAAATCAGCCTTCTAAACTCCAAACTACATGCTTCTAAACGCAAGCAGTCTTTCGTATTATATGAGAAGCTCTCCTTTCTCCTCAAAACTAAGAAACGACTTTAACACTTAAAAGGGATATTTCGACAACAGAAATATGTCAGCAAATCAAGTCAACACACTCATTTGTAAGCCCCCCTGAAAAGCCAAAACAAATTTGAGATGTGATCACATGCTAAACTGCATGATTTTCACCTAAATTTTCACAAAAGATATTAATCATGCAATATAATGCATTTCTTAGAAAAAATAGGCAAGAACATTTATGGGGCACTTTAAAAAACCATCCTTAGCCATTAGTTTTGTTGTTTTCTTTTGTTTGTTGTTTACTTTTGTTTGTATCATGCAGTCTGCGGAAACAGGCACTGTACATGCCCAAATTGTTGATATGGTTACTTTTGCCATGAGTGGTGGCGGCTCAGGCTCAGTAACTAACCCTTCAGGAATCCAAGTATATACACCTGGTACTCAACAAGCTATAACCGCTACTCCTGGGGCTGGATATAGCTTTTCTTCTTGGAGTGCAACAACTACGTCGGGGTCAATTACTTTTCTTAACTCGTCTTCTTCCTCCACGACAGCTACAATTAATGGTAACGGCACAGTTACTGCGACTTTTATTCAGACCTTGTATTCGGTCTCTTTTGCTACGAGTGGTGGTGGGAGTTCAACGACTTCTCCGACCGGTACCCAAAGTTATACTTTGAATGAGGCAGTTCCAATTAGTGCTTCACCTGCCAGTGGCTATACTTTTTCAAATTGGAGTGCTACGAGCGGCATTACGTTTGATTCAGCAACTTCGGCTTCAACTACTGCTCACATCGGTGCTGCTGGAACCATAACTGCAACCTTCACTCAAACCAAATATTCTGTGTCTTTTGTAATGAGCGG
>DATIXS010000271.1:0-4869 GCA_035518335.1 Candidatus Acidiferrum sp. | reverse complement strand
TTTAACACAATAATGAGGCAGAGTTCTATTGGATGGCAGAGACCGGGACCCATTTGATGGCAAGCCGTTCCTGCCACCACAAAACTTCGTCGAATAAAAGAGTTTCATTATTTTTTATGTAAAAGATGCAATATTGTAATTCATGCCCAATTATTCCAAAAAACCAGTCCTATCAGAGAGCGATGAAGAATACTCAATGCTAATCGAGGTTAGTGAAGAATTTCAGAGGCAAAAAGTCGACCAACCAGCACGCGAGAAATCTGGAAACGCAACGGAAATAATCATACGCAATCACCTGAAAGAAAGAAACCTCAACCTTTCAATGATTCCAAACGTAACGATTCAAGGATCTAAAATCAAAAATGACCTGCTTCTTTTAAAGAACGGCGTAAACCCAAACCAAGAGACCTTTCCGCCTGACAATGTGAAAATGGTAATGGAAATCAAGAATAATGCTGTGGGTGGCAAAGTTTTGAAAAATGGAAAGCGAGAAGACCCAAACAAAGCGTTGCGCCTTAAATTCAATGAGATTGAAGGAACTACAAATGTGAAGAACTTTGCTGTTATTGTTCTTTCTGAAACACTGCTTCCACCAAGAACACCTTACAAATGGCGTTTTAAGGAAGAAGTAATAGGAAAAGAAAATTGCAAAGTTTTCACCTTAGTTGCTCGTCAGCTGTATCCTCCCGGGGGACTTTACATAAAACCTAACGTGGCAAAAATGCTTCAAAACAAGCAGATGAAAAAAACCGAAGAATTTCAACAGCTTATTAATTACCTTAAATGTTTGTAGTCTTAAACAAAACAAACTTTGTCCCAACGGTCCTGGTGGCTCTTAAACAAATCAATTGAAGAAACTACTGTTTTCAGGATACAAATCTGAAACGCAGTTAAAATAACGACAAGAAACGCGCAAAAATCCAAGACGCATCTTATGCATTAAATCTTATTTCTCAGCATTCGAAAACCAAAAAACTCTAAAATAAAATTCTATTTGCAAATTTGCAAAGTCTACTTCGCAAAAAACATTAAGTTCTCAAAGCCAGCTATGTACTATGTTGATGGGTTTGTCTAAATCTCATGTAGTTAGAAAACAATCCTCAAACGGCGAGATTCACTTTATCATCCCGGACGATATGTTTGATGATACTAAGGGAACAATAGAAGACTTCGATGACTCTCAAATAAGAACAATAATGAAGAAGGAAGCTTCCAAACCACTTTTACTCCTACGTACAGAATAGAAGCGTCTCATCTGTGGATTTCAGTCGTTTGCTTACAAATGGCTTTGTGAGCAATTCTTTAGAATTTTGCTTTTGATGACTTCCAAATCAATTTAGCAAATTTTATATCTTTCTGCCTTGCACTAAGAGCAAGAGGTAATGAGGGGGAGATAGAGCATGGTAGATCCACTTCTAATTTTGGCAATAATAGTGCCGTTGCTAGTTTTAATTTACGCGTTTTTTTCAACAATTCGAATTGTAAGGCCAACCGAGAAAGGATTAGTTGAGCGGTTGGGCAAATACCGCAGATTTGTTGAAGGAGGAGTAACATTCCTTTTCCCATTTATTGACCGCATCATAAAAGTTAACATTACTGAGCGCATGACGCCGGTTCAACGCCAAGATGTCATTACAAGAGATAAAGTGTTCATGGGCGTAGACGCTGTCGTGTTCTACAGAATCAAACAAGACGAAATATCCGTGAAGGCTTCTCAGTACAATGTAAATAATTTTTCAGCTCAAATAGACACTTTGGCGCGAACTGTGCTAAGAGACATCATAGGAGGTATGGACATGAGCGTAGCTAACACATCAAGACCCATAATAAACACGAGTCTTAAGACAGCCCTCGACGAGCAAACAGAGAAATGGGGCATAGAAATCGTCAGGGCAGAAATCAAAGACCTAGAACCTCCAAAGGAACTAATTATATCCATGGAATCCGTGCTCAAAGCAGATAACGACAGACAAGCAGCTGAGAAAACAGCCATAGCCCAAGCAACATTGGCAAGCGGACAAAAGAACGCAGCAATACAAGTTGCAGAAGGGCAGAAGCAAGCCGCGATTCTGCAAGCAGAAGGCCAGAAAACAGCAACAATCGCAATAGCTGAAGGAGACGCTCAAGCAACCAAACTGAGAAACGAAGCTTTAACAACGTACTTCAAGGACAGCGCTATCGTGTTTAAGCAACTGGACACAATCACATCGTCATTGCAGAATAACACCAAGATTATTGTTCCTGAAGGAAAAGCAATATCATTAATCCTCAATGAACAAGAAAACCTCTCAAAAGCAACCATAATACCAATAACACCGCCAGGGCAACAAAAAAGTAGCAAACAAATGTAGGATAAATTAAGCCCTAGCGCAGAACCCAAACCACTCTCTTTTCTTTTTGATGGGTTGCTCAACTGTTGTAGCCAATTGAAGTCACAAATCTGTAAATAATTTGTTTGACTTTTTTAGGTAAGCGGAGTATTGTTTAATCATGGAAACCCAGACTTTTCAAAAGAATGAAGATTATTTTAAAATGTCTGACGGATTTAATCTTTTTTACAGAAGATGGCCATCATCTGGACAAGTAGATAATGTTGTTATTTTTCTTCATGGAATCGAAGTTCATTCCGGAGCATTTAGTTTTATGGGTCCTGAGTTGGCAAGCAGTAACTGTGAAGTATATGGCTTTGATCGTAGAGGCTTTGGAAATTCAAAAGAACCTGATTTGCCAAGAGGCGATGTTAAAAGTTTTGACCGGCAACTAGAAGACATAAATGACATTGTGGATGCCGTACGCAAAAACCATGCTGGAAAGAAATTATACATATTTGCTCACAGCATTGGATGCACCTATGCCCTTTGGTACGCCGCACATTTCCCCCAGCAAATTGACGGACTAATTCTCGCTTCGAATCCTCTGAAAACAGGCTTCAAGGTTCCAACCAAAGATACAGTCAAACTTGTCTTCTCGCCGATAATTGAGCATCATTCAATGTATGATTTGATTGACAAATGGCCACAAGCCTTCAGAGAAGGCGAAGAGTACAAATTGATATCAGAAGATGTGCTTTGCACCAAAGTTTTCGGCTTAGGCTTTCTATTTGAACTTCAAACTAGACTAGCAAACAAAATGCTCCACTACGCCTCAAAAATTGATAAACCTACTCTTTTGATCCATGGCGATGCCGATATCATTGCACTTCCCGAAAGCTCAAACAAACTCATGGAAAAACTTGCCTCAAAAGATCAAACTCTACAGGTCTTCCCAGGAGCAGATCACTGGCTGTACCAAAGCATTATTCCAAAAATGAGTTCAAAATATAGCTTGGAACAGAAAAAACAAGTTGCCAGTACAGTAAAGAATTGGCTTGAAAAACAGGCAACTGCCTCGTCTGAGGAGATGAAAACATGAACACGATCATAACAAAAGATGGCACACAAATCTACTACAAGGACTGGGGAAGTGGACAACCAGTTGTTTTTAGCCACGGTTGGCCGCTTAGCTCGGATGCTTTTGAAGATCAAATGTTCTTCTTGGGTTCACGCGGCTACCGCTGCATAGCACATGACCGACGTGGACATGGGCGATCAAGCCAACCTTGGAATGGAAACGACATGGATACTTACGCCGATGATCTTGCCGCAGTTATCGATGCACTTGACCTCAAAAAAGCCTTTCTTGTCGGCCACTCCACGGGAGGAGGAGAAGTTGTACGCTACATCGGTCGACATGGAACCAAACGTGTAGCAAAAGCTGTGCTAATCGGCGCTGTTCCACCAATAATGGTTAAAACACTCGCCAACCCAGGTGGATTACCAATCGAGGCGTTCGACCAAGCCCGTGCCGCTGTTGCTTCTGACCGCTCTCAGTTTTTCAAAGACCTCACCATGCCTTTCTATGGCTACAACCGTCCAGGCGCAAAGGTCTCGGAAGGTGTGCGTGAGTCTTTTTGGCTTCAGGGAATGATGGCTGGATTTCCAGCTGCATATTTGTGCATTAAGGCATATTCTGAGACCGATTTCACAGAGGACCTCAAGAAAATCGACGTGCCGACTCTGATTCTGCATGGTGATGATGACCAGATTGTACCCATTGCTGATTCAGCGCTGCTGTCGTCTAAGATGGTTAAGAACGCAACGCTTAAAGTTTACAAGGGGGCACCTCGCGGAATGTGCACGACACATAAAGATCAAGTTAACGCTGATCTTCTTGAGTTCTTCAAAAAATAAATTCAGCGAGAAAAGTCTTCGCTAAAACAAATTGCAGAATAGCTCTCGCTAAAAATACAAAAAAATAAAAAAGGGCACAAACAAAATCTGCCTAAAAACTTTTTAACTTTTTAGATTTGTTTTGTTTATAATCCATCTACTAGATGGGCTGTTCCGTCTGGGCAATAGACACAGTTACCTTTCTCAACAATATAGTAACGTCTATGGCATGGTTTCATTTGAGAGCAACCGTCGCAATCTCTTGACAACATCTTTTTCTTATCCTCCTTTATGTTATTGTGATTTTTTACTCGAAGCTTCCGGGAGCATGTTTTTTGAACTGGCGTTCTACCGATTCGAACATATCCTTATGCCTCGGTTAAAGCTGAAGTGAAATGAAGAAGTTGCTCTTAAAGATTATCCTGTTTCTCAAGATAACAAGACTTTCGCCCAAAGATTGCTTTTTTACGCAAGAGTCTTAAGTTTTAATGCAGATTAGTGTTTTCGGATGATGAGCACTAGAGTCTGAGCTTATGCGGTGAGAAGGACTCGACGGGCGATCTGACGCTGCTAATCGGAAAACTTATCTGTAAAGCAGTAATGAAAAACTGAGTTAAACGCAAAGTAACGGGGCGCACGTGAACCGAGGTGAATATAAATG
>DATIXS010000270.1:0-9556 GCA_035518335.1 Candidatus Acidiferrum sp. | reverse complement strand
TGTTTCTATTGTTTTCTGAGCAAGGCAGATAAGTAGCAATTATGATTATGTGATGTTTTCTTGCGAAGCTAGAAAGGTAACCGATAATTTGGCTGTAAACTCTTACAGCTTCTTCATGAGGGACATCGTCGCCTAAAAAGTACCCTGCTATGTCGGAAACAACTACAAGTTTGGCATTATATTTTTGTACGGTTTCTTCCAGTTTATCGAGTATAAGAGAAGTTAACTGGTAAGCGGTAAAAGCTCTTGAAATGAAGATGCGTCCAAGCACTTGTTTTGGGTTTAAGTCGTGAAGTTGGGCTAAACGGGCGATTTTATAGAGTCTAAACGTGTTTCCCCCATCAACAAAAATAACATTGCTTCCTAAACCGCCAAGTTGCGTTGGCAGCTGTGCTCGGACGCATAGTAAAGAAGTTGACGAAATAATGGATGGTGATCCATAAAGTACGGCAAAGTCGCCCGGTGCAAATCCTGGAAAAAGTTCGTCTACGCCTGTCATGTTTAAAGATAATAAAGGTTGAGCCAATGTAGGTTTAACGATTAAATTTTGCATTCTCTTTGTTCTTCCTGTTCAAGACAAAGATGGGTATGTTTCTTACCCTTTTTAAAGCATTGAAGAAACAACATTGTAGACTAGGGGAGGGTCTAGTGAAAGTGAAAGAATAAGCCTTAGGCAGCAGTTTGCTTAGTTTCTTTTTGCAGCCTCAGCATTTGAGTTGCTAATGTAATCAGGAAAATTACTACAACCACTATAGCCGCCATCCCTATTTTATATGTGAAATCTATGTTTGCGTAGAAAATCGCAAAAACAGCTACAAGCATCAAGGCTAAAAACAACACTTCTTGAACGCCGCTAAAAACCTTTGGTCCAAAACTCATTTAAGCTCACCAATGTTACCGAAGTCCATGTACATGCGTCAGATATTAATTTTCTGCATATATTACTAAGTAATACTGTCGCTTCCTCCCTAATTCACCTCATTAAGCGGAAAAACTATATTTTAGTAAGAAAAGAAAACAAGAAAAACTAAAACGATTAAAGGACAACAACTTTAATAATCATTATTGGGACCAAGCGAAAATGAATTTAAAATCTGGCGTTACGATTTTGTTTCAGGGAGATAGCATTTCCGATGCTGGAAGACAACGCAATAATTATGAAGCATTGGGAGACGGTTATGTAGTGATGACTGCCGCATGGATTTCGGCAGCGCGCCCAGAGATCGGGGCTAGATTTATTAATCGCGGAATAAGTGGTAACCGAATTCGAGATTTAAGAAATAGATGGAAAAAAGATTGTTTGGATTTAGAACCTAACATTGTCTCAATTCTAATAGGTATCAACGATGCTCTTGGAAAACCTTTCTGGAAAGAACCAACTCATCTGGAAAGCTTTCAATCAGACTACGAATACATATTGGAGCAAACCAGACGCACTTCAGAAATCCAAATAGTTTTGCTTGAGCCTTTCCTACTTCCATCAAACCAAAACTATGAAGAGACAATGTGTAACTTAACTCCAAAAATAGAATTTGTTAGAGAACTATCAAAACGATTCAGAACTGTTCTAATCCCTCTAAACGATATATTTGCAAAAGCTGCGAGGGCAAAGAATCCGTGTTTCTGGTCTCTTGATGGGGTACATCCGACTCTCGCTGGGCACGCATTAATTGCGCAATCTTGGATCAAGGGAGTAATCGCTTGTGAGAGTTTGCTGTAATTTGGTAGTTTTGTGTAGTTAACAGCCTTATAAGGTATTTTTGGTTTAACAAACAGCAACAATTTATTATCAAGCATAATTTTTTGTTTCGTTTTCCTGTTTGCTCAAAATGACTTTTTGTAATTAGAAACAAGATCTATCTGTGAAAACATCGATCATAATATGTCATCTTGTAGCTGTGGTATGGCAGTCACACACACTTAAAACTGCTGGAAATCATTCATAAGTAGAGATAATGTAATGTTTGCGAAGGGGTAATATATCGAGTTCTGGATTGTTTTGATTTAGGAACCTTGGTTTTATATCGCATTTCGTAATACATTTCATATGATAGAATTGGGTAAGGAAAAAGAAATGATGCAGCAAAATAGCAGTACTTACAGCACAATTCAGACAGGAAATTCTTTTAATTTACCAAATTTACCAAAGAAACTGCCTATCACATTTTTGAATGTTGGAATTGTCATCCCTACCCTGAATGAAGAAAAAAACATAGGGGTTATTCTTGATGGTTTGAAAAGCCTCGGGTTTGACAATATTTTAGTAATTGATGGACGGTCTGAAGATTGCACGGTTGAGAAAGCAACAAAAAACGGTGCTAAGGTCATTTTGCAGGAGACCAAAGGGAAAGGCGCCGCAATTAAGCAGGTTCTAAATAATAATTATCTAAATGCTGACGCCATTATCCTTATGGATGCTGACGGATCAATGTCTCCTGAAGAGGTGCCTGCATTAATCAAAACCCTAGAATCTGGAGCTGACATCGTAAAAGGTTCTCGTTTCTTAAAAGGAGGGTATACGCAGGATATGAGTGCACTTCGACGATTGGGCAACAAACTCATGGTAACAGCGGTTAATGCTCTTTGGTCAACCAATTTTACAGATCTTTGTTACGGTTTTATTATTCTTAATAAACGTGCGATAGAAAATTTAGCTCCTATTGTGGAGTCACAGAATTTTGAGATTGAGACTGAAATCGTCATAAAGGCCATAAATCGGGGTCTAATAGTAAAAGAAGTTCCAAGTGTTGAGTTAAGACGAAGAAGTGGGGAATCTAATCTTCACACATTCAAAGATGGATACAGGATTTTCAGGACAATTTTTCGTGAATTCATGAAACCCACAAAAGGCATCTGAATTGAAGTCCTGATTTGCTTAGCTTGGGCGAATAATTAAGAAAATGTAACCTCTTTGTTCAAAATCCACGATTGTTTGTTAGTTCGAATTTGGCTTTACTTAATTAGATTAGAATCAACCGTTGTCTTGTAAATTGAATCATTAAGCACTTAACTTCTGAATTCCCGTTTCATCAAATTTTGAGTATTAGTTTTACGATCAACTAAAAGACTAGCTAAACCAGATTGGTTTGAAAAAAACGCAATTGGTGATCCTTCTGATGAAGAGATGTTATCACATTTATTTTGAATTTCTACAGCTGCTAAGTTTTCAACACTTTTGATTTTGTCTTCTCAGCAGCCAACGTATAAAGGCAGAAGAAACGCTATAAGCTTTTATACGTATGTTGATGAGATGTTAAAATAATGATAATTGCTTCCGTGAGGATAAAGGCTAAATGCCCTACATAAAAAGAATTGAGTTAAAGGGATTCAAGTCTTTTGGACCACAGACCATCAAAATTAACTTGGACAAAGGGTTCACGGCAGTAACTGGTCCCAATGGAAGCGGAAAATCCAACATTATGGATGCAGTGCTATTCTCGCTTGGCGAACTGAGCACGAGAAGACTGCGTGCTGAAAATGCAGCCCAGCTAATATTTCATGGCTCAGAAAAAGCTGGGCAAGAAAAAGCAAAAATGGCCAAAGTTGTTATACAATTTGATAATTCAGATGGAACAATGCCAGTTGACACAACAACAGTCACTATTTCACGGGAAGTTTTTCGAAACGGCCAGAGCGTTTACCGTCTAAACGGTAGAAGAATGTCAAGAGCCTACATTACAGAAACACTATCAATGAGCTCAATCAGCAGTATGAGCCAAAACATTATCCCTCAGGGCACGTTAACTCGGTTAACCGATCTTAATTCTATTGAACGTCGAAGAATTATTGAAGACCTTGTTGGAATCGGGCAATATGATGCTGAAAAGGCTGAAGCTGAAGAAAAACTTCGAGCAGCTGACATTTCTATTCGAACAGCCATGGGCAGAATAGACGAAGTACAAAAACGGTTAGATGATTTAGAGCGTGAACGCAACCAACTCTTGCGATACAATTTCATTCAAAGTGAAACTAGGAAGTTCCAAGCAATAAAAATCTCAAGCGAAATAACACAAATAAACCTTAGAATAAATGAAGCAACTGGTCAAACTGAAAAAGTAAAAGCCAGAGTTGATAAATTAAAAGAACAACGAGATCTGCGCAGATCAAAACGGCATGAAATTGAAGCTGACTGGAGAAAACTCAGCGGCGAAAACCTTGAGGCAGGCGGCTCGGAAGTTCTTAAAGTTCAAATAACGATTGGTGATTTAAAGTCTAAGCTAACTGAATTGGCGACAAGAATTAATTCAGGGCAAGGCAGCTTTGAAAGTCTGCGACGCGTAAGAGAAAACAACATTGCTCAGCAAGAAAATCTTAGAAAGGAAATACGAGAAAACCGTTTGAAAATTCGAGTGTTTCGAAGTGAATATAGTAAAATTAAGGATCAAATAGAACAAAAAGAACTGGAACATGAAGCTCTAGCAAAACAAACAGCTGAGCTTTGGGGTGGACTAGGCGATAACAATCAACAAATTCGTTTAAAGCAAGCAGAAATTGAAAACCACGTTAAACGGATAGCTTATTTAAGGTCAGAATTCACAAAAAATAAATCGGCTCTTCGCCTCTGTACTGGAAGACTCAAAAACTTAGCAGTCCGAAAAGAAAAATTCCAGACAAACATAGCTGAAATTGAAAAGTCATTGTCGGAACTTGAACAAGTTCAGAAGGATCAGAAAGCTCAATTTAAAAATTTAGAACACATCATTGAACGCAAAAAGATCCAAAAAGAAACCGTTGAAAGAGAAATAATTGATGCAGAAAAAATAGCTAGTTCTGCTAAAGATGCTGTTATAGAATTTGCCACTCAACGAGATCTAGCATCGACCATTGCAGCTGAAGAAAAAGCCCTTAGAAGTATTGAGGAAATGGGTAATGTCGGTGCAATAGTTGGAATTCAAGGTAGATTGCGGGAATTAATAAAAATAGATAGAAATTATAAGAAAGCCACAGAGGCAGCTGCAACCGGTTGGCTTGATGCTTTAGTTGTTTCAAACATTGAAACAGCGTTTACTTGTGCCGAAACGCTCAGGCGTATGAAGCTAGGCAGAATAAAAATAATCCCTCTACAGGGAGCAATCAATGTCAAAAACAAAATTGTGCCAAGCCGTAATGGCGTCGTTGGTGCACTTTCGAGCTTCATGAAGTTTGAAAGCAAGTATGATTTAGCAGTGAACTATGTTTTCGGAGATACCGTGGTTGTCTCAGACGACAGAACAGCGTTCGCTCTTTCAAACGAAGGCTACCGAGCAGTTACTGTTAACGGCGATTTGTATGAGCCAGGTGCTTTCGAAAGCGGTTATTATCGTGCGCCAATCGATTTTTCAACAATCATTCCAAGCGAGAATGCCTTGAAAAGCTTAGATGAAGCGGTCAAAGCTCTGCAAACACACCTCACTCAAAGAGGGACAGATATAACTAGTATAGAGGAAGAAATTGAACGAAGTAAAATCGAAATCACCCGTTTAGCAGAATCGATTTCAACTTTAGACAGGGAAATAGTTAGAATTAAAAGAAGCGTTAAGAGAACACAATTCAATATTCGACATACCGAAAAGTACGGTGGCAAACTTGAACGTGAAGCAGCTGCTTACAAAGGTCGCATGAGCATGTACATGAATGAACGGAATTCAATAAGGAAAGAAGATCAGAGATTGCAGGCTGATATTGTTAATTTAAGATTAAAAACCGATGTTATCCACATCCAAGAGCTTGAAGTTCAACGTGAAAAACTTGGAGAGGAAATAAACAATCTACGCCAGAAATCAGGGTCAACTCAAACAGAAATTTCAACTTTCCAATCTCAATTTGACCGAGTTCTGCGAAATGGTTACAGAAACATCAAAATTCAGATAGCTAAAGTTGAGCAACAACAGAAAAAACTGGAAAAAGAAGTTGCTGAAGCAATTCAAGAACGAGAGACAATTAAGAGAGAGCTAGACGAGTTAGACAAAAACCGAGTTGAACTCTCAAAAGCAGTTTTTTCTGCACGTGAAGAATCCAAAAAATTCACTTCGCAAATAGATAGCATTGATGCCGACTTACGTTTACTCGATGCGGAGTATGAGCAGGCTGAGCGGCTACTAAACCAACTTCAACTAAGCATGGAAACTAGTCAACTTCGTCTTCAGCAACTCCAATATCAACTTCGGCAATTCGGTTACGAACAGCCATTTGAAACAAATCAGAAACAGGTCGAAGATGCAGAAACAACTATCCGCATGATGCAATTTGAAATAGAACGAATTGGTGCCATAAACCAGCTAGCACTCTCTCATTATTCTGAGCAGATTTCTAGGTATAGAGAATTGTCGGTGCGTTTGAACGAGCTGGAAAAGGAAAAACAAGCTATTGTTCAGTTCATGGATGAGATTGAAGCTAAAAAACGCAAAGTTTTCATGACCGCCTTTGAAAAAATCAATATTGGTCTCAAAACTTATTTTTCCAAGTTGACGGGGGGCGGAGAAGCTACTCTTAAGCTTGAAAACCCCGATGAGCCTTTTGCTGGCGGTATAGATATGATTGTGCAGTTTCCAAACAAACCCTCAATCGTCGTTAGCGGGGCAAGTGGTGGTGAGCGGTCAGTTTCGGCGGTAAGCTTTATTTTCTCATTAAAAGAATTTACACCTGCATCCTTCTACATTCTCGACGAGGTTGACGCACACTTAGACGCTTACCATACAGCTAAGCTTGCTGAGGTGCTGCTTGAAGAAGCTGCAAAAATGCAGTTTGTCGTAATCAGTCTGCGGCCTGAAATGGTTAACAAAGCACAAAAAGTCTATGGTGTCTATGAACGAAATGGGGTCTCAAATGTTGTTACGGCAAAGTTCCCCGCGGAGGTTGTAGCCTAAATGGCTTCTACATCCACAACTCCACTTCGAAGACCCTTCTACCTTAGGCCGCCATGGAACATTCTATTTGAAATTAGCAAGCTTGAGAAGCTTACTCCTTGGAACGTCAATATAGCTTATCTGTTGCAGTCATTTCTTACTGAAATGGATCGAACAGAAAAAGTAGATTTCCGCGCTTCCGGTGTCGCATTGGATTCTTCAGCACTTATTTACCTAATGAAGTCCAAACTGTTGCTTACTTTGCAAGAGCCTCCAGTGCTGCCTCCTAAAGGTCCACAGGACTTTGTTCCTCCACCTCTGTTCTTGCCACTTCGTCACGAGTTAACTTCTACAACCATTCAGCATTTGCTTGAAGTCTTGGATGAAGTGCTAAAGGGTGAAAAACTTCTTCATTTAAATCACACAGTTGAGCAGCATCCTGTTCTTCCATCTGTTACAGATTTGCTGCCACAATTTGATAGGTTTATTGCTGAACTCGAATTGCAGGTAGATCAGCTATACGCAATCTTATGCGAAAAAGTGAAAGGTTCAGGAATAATAGATTTTTCAACGTTAACGAAAGGCTCATCTAGAATTGAGGCGTTAAGAATGTTTATTTATCTCTTGTTTTTAGCTCAGGATGGCATGGTAAGTCTATGGCAAAATGAAGAAACTGAAGAATTATACATTGCAGTGGGGAAACTAAACGTTGGAAAAGCCGAAACAACAACCAGTTGATTTAACTCTTGAAGCAGAGCAAGCGCAGGATATCGAGCGAAAAGCCCACTGCATCGCACTTATGGAAGCAGCATTATTTGTTGCTGGTCGTCCACTAGATGTTAATGAGCTGTGCCAAGTCATCGGCAGTCGCTCAAAAAAGAAAGCCATGAAGTTTGCTAACACTCTTATTCAAGAGTATAATGCAAGAAATACAGCACTGGAGATTTTAGCTTTAAAAGATGAACGCTTCGTGCTTCAGGTTAAAGCAGAATTTACTCATTTGATCCAAAAACTAGTAAACCGTCCATTGCTCTCTTCTGGACCGTTAAAAACGCTTTCTTATATTGCCCTTAGGCAGCCAATTTCCCAGAAAAGAGTAATTGATGTTAGGGGGCAGCATGCATATGGTCATATAAAGGAGCTAAAAGAAAGGCGTTTAATTCAAGCCGAAAAAAGCGGACGTTCAATGGCGTTGAAAACGACTAGTGATTTCGCTGATTATTTCGGGCTGCCGAACGATATCACTGAGATGAAAAAAAACTTGAAGAAGATTTTTGGTGATGCCTTAAAAGATGAGACAGAAAAGTAACGAGAAACAGTTTTTGGCAAAGAAGCTTAATCTTAAGATGGATACGTTTATATGGAAATTAACCGTTTTAGTGACTACTCGAATTAAGTATCCATAAAAAGGAATGTAGATTATGTCTTTCCATAGCAGCATATACAAAAGAAAACTTTCAGGCGGCAAAAAAAGAGCTTACAGATCAAAGAAAAAATATGAGGTAGGTGGATATGCAGCGGAAACCGTGCTTGGCGAACCAAAAAGAAAAAGCACAAGAGGCTTAGGCGGTATAAGCAAAGTCAAAGTTTTAACCGACAAATTCGCTTCAGTAACCGACCAAAAAACTGGCAAGACACAAAAAACTGAAATCACACGTGTAGTGAAAAACGGTGCGAACGTTGATTTTAACAGAAGAGGCGTTATAACCAAAGGCGCAGAAATCGAAACCACTCTGGGGCAAGCAAAAGTTACAAGTCGTCCAGGCAGTGATGGCATAATCAACGCAGTCTTGATTGCAGGCAAAGAGAAAAACTAAAATTTATTTAGTATTTTGTTTGCTGTTGCTGGTTTTTGATTTTCATTAATTGTTTTGCTATCTTTTGAATTATTTTTTCTTTCGCTTCTTTCTTTTCAACAAGCAACATTCCAGTCTTTGCCCAGGGCATTTTGGGAAAATGAGCTTCAGGTTTAATCTCATTCTTCAATCCTAACTTGTCAGTTGCTTCTTTGAGCTCTGTGATTTTTGGGGACTGCACTGCTAAATTTTTTGATACTCGTCGACCTTTTTTTCTGGTTTTTGAAGAGTCAAAGTATACGGGCCAAATTATTGCTTTATCGAGTTTTTTCACTTTGTTTCACCATTTATTTGTGGGCGTAATAACCTACGAGTTTTTGGTTTACTTCATCTATCCTTGTGAATCCGAAGCGTTCAAACTGTATTATTGCGTCTGGCTTTAACTTTTTGCAAGCGCTTTCAGCAAAACCTTCAACAATTGTCGCATCTGGCATAACTATTTGGCATGGGAACTCCTCGTTTTTAGGTATCCATTGGATGAGTGGAGCTTTAATTTTTCTGACTTCCTCATATGATTCGCTGAGAAAAGTTGCGGTTTGTGAATTACCTATTTTACTTTCGATCTTAACGTTAAAAATTTCCATGAGCCTAATGATATCGCCTGTTTTCATAGCTTCTGCATCTTTCTTTGAAATCCAGAAAGTTATTGCTTTCTCATTCCCATGAGGCGACACAGTGTATTCTCTGAAGCCTTGCTGAGGTTTTTCAGGATGCATAGGAAGTTTTGGATGGAAGATTTTCGGCACTTTCAAAACATTAAGCTCAACAGGGTTGGACACGAAGAAGTATCTGTTACTTGTTGCGTCTAGGATTTTGCGGTTGTAAGAAAACAGGTTTTCCCAGCTTAGAGTAACGTCATTTGATTTTATTCCAACA
>DATIXS010000269.1:0-5010 GCA_035518335.1 Candidatus Acidiferrum sp. | reverse complement strand
ATGCTGAGTTACATTACCGTTATTGTCAAGTACTTTTCGCATGTCGTGACCTGCTTCATCACAGTGGGGCAAACCAGCAGGGGCACCAACATAACCAGTTGTCATAATTCGCTTGTCTTTGACAATTACACAGCCGCTTCTTCCGCGGTCGCAGGTCGCACGTTTAGCCACTGCTTCGCATAAGTCTAAAAAGTATCTGTCCCAATTTGGTCTAGTATTTTTCTCCAATGATTTTCCATCCATAACCCTTTAGAAGCATAGTTCGTCAAAACGAACATATAATAATATCTGAAATTAAGCACAATTGCAATCACTTAAGAATTAAATAGTCATTTTTGGCAAACATGAATTTGCCTGCCAATTTTGTGTCGTTCATCAACTTCAATTAAAGAATACAAATCGGTCAATTCCTCAATATTTTTAGAATCTTTAGAGAATAGGTCTTTAGAGAAAGGTTTCACTAATTTGAATCCTGTCTTCTCAAGCTTCTTGCTTATAAGCATCGTTACTGATTGTCCAGAACGAGTTATGATGTACGGCGTTACAAGAACTAATTTTCCATTCTCTTTTAGCACTCTGTACGCTTGTTCAATCAAACCGAAAAACAGAGGCTCAAGCTTTTCAATAATCTTTTGAGCATAAGGCCCTGTGGGAATTTGACGTAACGCTGGACCCAAATCAGGTTCCGTCACAATACAATCAACTGTTTCTTGACCAACCTTCTCTGCTAGCCTTCCAATGTCGCCTTGAACGACCCTAAACTCCGCATTTTCAATGCTGTACTCTCTTTTTATCCACTCAAGATTCTCAGTTGATGCATTGACACACCAAGGATTAACATCCACGCCAACAACATTTGCCCCTTCCAGCAGAGCTTCTTGAAGAACAGTGCCAACACCGCAAAACGGGTCAAGCAAAACCTTGCCAGACCTACATGAGGATAAATTAACCATTATTCTCGCTATCCTTGGCGGCATGCCAAAGATTTTTCTCTGTACGGGTTTGTACACATCTCTTTTTTGAAATTCAAAAGGATTATGCACTGCAACAGTTTGAGCCACCCATGTTTCTTCTTTGCTAATGCATAACAGAACTTCTGCTTTGTTTTCAACTAAGTTCTTTTTTAACACTTCCACATGGCTAAGCTGTGCAGCTTTTCTGTCTTTAGAAAAACCCATAAACTTTGATTTCTTGTTATACCCCTTCAACTCGTCTTTTATTGCGCTTCCAATAAACCTTTGAATGGTTCCTGATAGGGGACGTAATGAGTTTTCAGTGCAGTATACGCTTACTCCAAAAAACATCTTCTCAGCAGACTTATTCATTTCCTCTACTAAACTGCTTGATGCTAAGGTTTCGGTTATTTGTTTTTGAGCTTGTTTCTTTTTGTCAAGAAATGCTTCTTTGATAATTTTGGTTGGAATTTTTGTTTTCTCTTTTCCAATTTTTATTGTTCCACCTAAATCTGGCATTACGGCAGCGTCAAAGTCAGCATCAAAGTTAAGCGTAAAGAATTCCTTAAAAGAAAACTCTACCCCAAATTTGACTTCTCTTGCTTTTAGGTAAGCGACAAGCTCTGATAGGGAAAGTTTCCAGTTTTTCCCTGAAATAAATAATATTGTGTGCATCTGGAAGATTAAGAGTTACTTAAGTATATAAAAACTGACGCCCCATATGACTAGATATGCCTTTGCTATCTTTACAATCTTAAATTGGAAATAAACATAACCTTAGTTGAAACGTTACAAATCGTTTAAATACCGCTAAATGAGTATGCTAAAAAGGGACGTTTCCATGCACGCAAAAAACTACAGGCACGTGAAAAATCGAGCCTACACAAGAAAAGAATACGCTAGAGGTTTTCCACCACCAAAAATTGTGAAGTTCACAATGGGCGATACAAAGGGAACCTTTGAAATTGAAGGAAAACTTATCGCTTTGGAACGTGCTCAAATACGCCACAGTGCACTTGAAGCGATGCGTGTAGCCACGAACCGTATTCTAATGGATAAGGTAATTAATGATTATCTAATGGTTGTTAATGTATATCCTCATATTATTTTAAGAGAAAACAAAATGATTTTTGGCGCCCACGCTGACCGACTTCAACAGGGAATGAGACGTTCCTTCGGAACAGCGATTGGCACCGCAGCAAAAGTTGAAGTGGATCAAGTTATAGAAACTGTTAGAGTAAAAGCGTCAGCTGCTGAAATAGCCAAAGAATCCCTCAAAAGAGGAAGTGCAAAACTTCCAATACCCTGCAAAATAGTTATTTCCAAAATTGAAGCTCCTCCAGAAGTAGACTCAGCTGAGATGGCTGAGAACACGGAACCGGAGACGGAGACGGCTTGAGCGTCAAAGGGAAAGAACTGGTTTTATGGTTTGATGATGTAAGAAAAGAAGACATTCCTGTTGTTGGAGGCAAGAACTCTAGCCTAGGCGAAATGATTAATGCAGGATTGCCTGTTCCACCTGGTTTTGCGGTTACTGCTTATTCCTACGAAAAATACATAGAAGAAAAGCGCATAGCTGAACAAATATACAAAATTATTAAAGAAACTGTAACAAACCAAAATGATCCAAAACAGTATGATGCGGCCTCTAAGAAAATCCGTGAGCTTATGGAAAAAACTCCGATGCCCAAAGATATTGAAAATGCCATAGTAACTGCTTATAAAGAACTAAATGCGCGCCTTAAGTTAAAAGACACTTTCGTTGCCGTCCGATCAAGTGCGACAGCTGAAGATTTGCCTGACGCATCTTTTGCAGGTCAACAAGAAACTTTCTTAAACGTTAGAGGCGCAGAAGACCTTCTCCAGAAAGTAATTAAATGCTGGTCAAGCCTCTTTACGCCACGCGCAATAATTTACCGAACTGAAAAAGGATTCCCTCACGAAAAAGTGTTCATAAGTGTCGGCGTCCAAAAAATGGTCAACTCGGGATGCGCCGGAGTCATGTTCACCATAAACCCGGTAACGGGAAACAAAGATGAAATCGTAATTGAAGGCAACTACGGTTTAGGCGAAACCGTCGTTTCAGGCGTAGTTAACCCTGACGATTTTGTGGTTGACAAGAGCAATGAGACAATTAAGGAAAGAAGGATAGAACGAAAGACTATAGAGTACATTCGTGATCCTAAAACAGGCAAAACTGTGCATTTGGATATTCCTATCGATAAACAAAGAGTAACCTGCATATCTGATCAGGAAATTTTGAAGCTAGCACAACTCGCTAAGCAAATTGAGAAACATTATGGCAAACCCATGGATATCGAATGGGCAATTGACCAAGATCTATCTTACCCACAAAACATGTTCATAGTTCAAGCTCGACCAGAAACAGTTTTTGGCACAAAAGAAATGGAAGCACCAAAAATGGAAGACTCAAAAGCCCAAGAACAATTGAAAGTAGTAGTTAGAGGAATTTCCGCTGGGAGAAGAGGTTACGGTGTAGGAAAAGCAACGGTTGTCCTCAACCCTGATGACGCAAACAGAGACATGAAAAAAGGCGATATTCTCGTGACAGGTATGACTGACCCTGACTTTGTACCATTCATGAAAATGGCAAGTGCAATAGTTACAGATAGAGGCGGAATTACATCTCACGCAGCAATTGTAAGCAGGGAACTTAACATTCCCTGTGTGGTTGGAACCGAAACAGCTACTCAAGTAATGAAAACAGGAAAAGAATACACTGTAGACTCAAGAAACGGCATAATTTATGAAGGCATATTAGCTCAAGCTATTCAACCAGCAGCATCAAACAATGGATCAGGAATGGTCATGCAAGTGGCTGAAGCTGCTCCAGTTACAGCTACAAGAATCTACATGAATCTTGGAGCTCCCGAGATGATTGAACAATACAAGAATTTGCCTTTCGAAGGCATCGGTTTAATGCGTATCGAATTTATCCTGGCCAGCGCTATAGGCCAACATCCAATGGCATTTGTTGACGCAGGCCAAAGCCAATTATTCGTCGACAAACTTGCTGAAGGAATAGCTATTGTGGCCCGGGCAATTCAACCCAAACCAGTCGTTGTGCGCTTTAGCGACTTCAAAACTAACGAGTACCGCGGCTTAAAAGGCGGAGAAAAATACGAAATAGTTGAAGAAAATCCAATGTTGGGTTGGAGAGGTTGCAGCCGCTACATAAGCAAATGGTATGACAGAGCTTTTAAGCTGGAATGCCAAGCCATCAAAAAATGCCGTACGGAATGGGGTCTCAAAAACGTTTATGTTATGCTTCCCATGGTCCGCACTCTCTGGGAAGCCCGAAAAGTGCTTGACATAATGAAAGAGGACGGCTTAGAACGTTCTCGGGACTTCAAAGTATGGTTCATGGCTGAAACACCATCCATAGGTATAATGGCTGACGAATTCTCAAAACTAGTTGACGGCTTCTCAATAGGTTCAAACGACATGACTCAAGGAGTGCTAATGATTGACCGTGATTCTGAACGTCTAGGTCAAATGGGCTACTTCGACGAAAGAGACCCAGCAGTCAAAAGAATCATTGCGCATCTAATCAAAGCAGCTCACGAAAACGGATGTACAGTTTCCATTTGCGGTGAAGGACCATCTAACTATCCAGATTTCGCAGAATTCCTTGTTCGAGTTGGAATCGATAGCATATCAGTAAACAATGACGCTGTTGTTGCAACAAGAAAGAATGTTGCGAGTATTGAACAAAAAATAATTCTTGAACGCCTCGCTGATCAAGCTGCAATAGCTCGCGGACAACCAGTTAAGAAACCAACCCCAGACTGGGAATGGACACGCTAAAACAAAAGGCAAATACTCAATCAACGTCCTCTTGTTTTTCTTTTTGATTTTCATATTTTCTGTCATTGGTGAGAGTGCCGTGAAAGGATTTGACTTCGAAGAAGGGCGCATAAAACAAGAAATTAACAAAATTGGTGCCAAACGTGTTTTAATCCAATTGCCAGAAGGATTGAAACCTGAGGGTCCGCGCATTGCAAAAATAGCTGAGAAAGAAGGCGCACTTACTATA
>DATIXS010000268.1:0-2372 GCA_035518335.1 Candidatus Acidiferrum sp. | reverse complement strand
CATCAAATTAATCATAGTTGATTCTTTAACAGCTCATTTCCGAAGTGAATATCTCGGAAGAGAAATGTTAGCATCGAGACAGCAGAAACTTAACAAGCACATGCACAAACTCATCGCTTTGGCCAGAGCATTCAATGCCGTCGCGGTTGTAACTAATCAAGTAATGGCTAAACCCGACCAATTCTTCGGCGACGCAATCCATCCAATCGGCGGAAACATAGTCGGCCACACCAGTCATACCCGCATCTACCTTCGCAGAGCACCTCATGGACCAATAAGAATTGCAAGGCTAGTTTCAAGCCCATACTTGCCCGAAGGAGAGGAAATACTTAAAGTAACCGAGAACGGAATAGAAGATGTCTCGGAAGAAGAAAAAGCCGAGAAAGCAAGCAAAAGTCGTGGACGCTAAGAATGCCTATACCACAAGCTCTAGTTTCACGTTATTTCCAACTCATAGTCAGCAGACAATTCACTGAAGCAGAGCGAGAATTGGAACGAGTCAAACAAAAAATGCAGAAAACCGATTGGAACAGAGGGTACTTCCGAGCTTTGTACGGAATGTATTTGTCCAGAAAAAACAATAATGATGACTACGCGTTCTTTGCAAAATTGGACTTAAGTGATAAAGTGAATTTGCATGCATATCGCAAAGAGTTTCTTGACCACATGAGAAATGGTTTACATGGTGATTTTGACAGAGGATATTTCTCCGCTTGGGCAGACTGCATGCGAATTTTAACACGCTTGGAAATTGAATCCCCGCAAAACGGAAACAACAAAACTGCATCTTCAGAAGAAAAAATAGAAACAGTAAAGAGTGACAAGAGTCAAGCTACAATCGCTAACTTTTTTCAAAAAATTGATAATAAACAATAGATTTTCAAAAAGTTTTTAATAAAGCCTAAAATTAAACAAACAAAGGTCTAAGTGACGTATAAAACAACACGAAGAAAGGCAACCAACTAAAAAAGTACATGGCTATTGCGGTGCTGAGGATTTTTGATTGTTTTTCAATCTTGTTCTTGAATTGCGCCTTCAAAACATAGTATGAAACCAAATATATTATCAAGGCTATTGTAAAAGCGTTGACGAAAGTGGTAATGTTACCCTCTTGACCTATAAGTAAAGCTGCTACCGCACTAATTCCTCCCGCAACTATACCTAAAACGACTCTTATCCAGTAAAGTTGAGCTATAGGTGTCATGCCGAACTAATCCTTGGCAATGTATATTTTTCTTCTTACTTAAAAAAGATGCCTAGATATTATTCATTTCTGCTGCCAAAAACGCGGGCTTTTGGAATTTTTGAGTTTTTAAGTGAAAGGGTTATTTTATAGTCAATTCACTTAAATAATTCCACTATTGGGTTCCAACTGTTGACGGTGCATAAATTGCGTAAGAAAGAGTTCTCAAGCTTTGATATTGCTGCAGCAATTCAAGAGTTAAAAGGATTAATTGCTGATTCAAGAGTGAACAACATCTATCAACTCGACGAAAAAACAGTAATTTTCAAACTACACAAAACAGACATGGCACCGATTCGACTTGTAATGGAAGCAGGAAGAAGATTACACACCACAGATTATGCTGAAGAAAATCCCACCGAACCACCTGCATTCTGCATGACTCTTAGAAAATACTTACGTGATGCCTGGGTAGCGAGTATTGACCAATATGAGTTTGAAAGAATCGTGACAGTTAGTTTTCGGACCAAAACGGGTTTGTTGAAGCTGGTTGTAGAGCTTTTCGGTGATGGCAACATCATATTAACAAACGAACAAAACGTAATCATTCACGCCTTAGCTTTCAAAAAAATGCGTGACCGCAATATTCTCCACAACATCGTTCTTGAGATGCCCCCGTCAAGCAGCAAAAATCCCTTCAAAGTAATCCAAATTAAATTAGAGGAAACCTTCAAAAACGCGGGTGAAACAGAAGTTGTTAGATCTATAGCACGATTCTTCGGAGTTGGCGGAGTTTACGCTGAAGAAATCCTTCTCAGAGCTAATGTGGAAAAAACCAGACATTGCAGCACTCTGACGAAAAATGAAGTTGAGAGCATTTTTGGTGCACTTCAAAGTCTACTTTCACCCATTTCATCCATGCATTTGGAGCCATGCATTGTTTTAAGCGAAGATGACGACTTCTTGGATGTTGTACCTTTAAGGCTGAAACGCTATGAAAACTTCAAAATACAGGTTTACGAGTCTTTCAATCGAGCTTTAGATGAGTTTTACTTGAGGGTCACTGTAGCTGAGAGAGCGGTTAACGGTATCGAAGTTGACAAACTAAAGAATGAGGCAGAACGACTAAAACGCGTTGTTGCTGACCAAGAAAAATCCATACATGAAGACGAAGATAAGTCGCAACGTT
>DATIXS010000267.1:0-2206 GCA_035518335.1 Candidatus Acidiferrum sp. | reverse complement strand
AATCCCCCTTAACGCATAATTGATACCTGTCAGGTTTTCTCTGTTCGATAAGCACTAAAGAAGGTCGAATAAGCTGCTCTGCGCCTAACTCCTTCATTAAAGCAACCGCTTCGTATCTCTGCAAATGTTCCCTCTCAAGTCTTTCTGAACGTACAGAACATTTAAAGCTATCCTAATTACACCCAAAAACATAACGGTAAAGCAAGTTAGCAGTAACCATTTCAAATCCACGACTTGTTCTATGCCAGATCTCAGTTCTGCCGCAACGGTTTCAGCGACGAATTTGACGTTTCCTATTCGCGAATAATAAACAACACGACTTTGCACTGTTAATTCACAGAGTCACTGTGATGTTTTTCCAAAAAAATTGCCATAAGAGGTTTTTTAGGCGCGAAAAATGGTTTATTGTCAATTAGGAGCATTTTGATTAAGGCAAAGCGTATTTGTAATATTAAGATTTGAGGTTTGTAAACATAAATTAACCTGTACAACTCAACCTGTTATTTGTGGCGAAGACAAATGGCAAAGGTTTCACTTTCATGGATTCCCAGAACAGAAAAACAATTGTTCATGAGTTGTGTCGATATCATTTTTGTCTTCGGAATAGCCGCAATAGCTTTAAAATTTTCAACGTTTTTTGACCACTGGGTTTACTTCCCGCTGTGGCCAAATATCGGGGACAGCGCATTACTATTGGCTGCAGTTGTATGGTTCGTGTTGAGAATACGCGCTCTTTATATCCGCAACTAGAGCCGCACACGCTATTTGACTCTTTTCGGGTTTGCTAGTTTACTTCGAGAAACACAATGCTGAAAACAACTACCAAAAGATTAAAATCATCAAAAAAGATTACGAATAATGGTGCAAAAATTGGTTATTTTTGGCAAATCAAATTTAACGCGAAGTATGATACCCCTTGCAATCTTTATTTTCAGCCTTTTAGTCGTTGGATTGGCGACAATGCCAGACGCAAATGCAGCTCCAACTATAACGTTAAATCCAACAAGCGGGCCACCAGGCACAACCGTACATATTACTGGTTCTGGATACACAGCAAACGGTGAAATAGACACAGAACTTTGGAACGGAACCAGCGCCTACACCTTCAACGCAGATGCCAATGGGAACTTAGATACGACAGTTACTGTTCCCCCTGTAGAACCAGGACTTTATGGTTTTACAATTACAGATGCAGCTTCCCAAGGTACTACTCAAACACAATTCACAGTAACACAGGGGTCCGCATCTCCCACGCCAACTACGTCCTCATCGGCTTCGCCTTCACCGACATCCACCGTTCCCGAATTTCCTGCCTCAATGGTCATTCTAACACTGATCCTTGCAGTATCGAGCGCAGCTTTTCTAATGGTTAGAAAACGCAAGATGGCATCAATCTAAGTCTTTAAGCAACAACCTATTTTTTTTTAAAGTTGTTAACCGCAAACTTATAAGAATCCCAAACTTTACATAGAACCCAGCTTTTGAATTGAAGTGCGATTCCCCTTCTCGATTAGGGTTTAAAGAAGAGGCTTGTACTTAGACCACCAATCCTCCAATCTAAAATATAGCTAACACCATAATGCCGCATTCCGCAACTTTTAGATGAAGAAAGGGAACAAGTCAAAAAGCTTGAGCAATTGCTCGCCTAAATTTCAGCCCAGAAGACAAGACTTTTCTTTAAAAACTATCTATACTTACTTGTGGACCAATTTACCGTTTAGCTCTTTGGATAGTTGGGTAAACTCAACTAAAGTTGTTATTTTGCCCAAAAACCTCTACATTTTGGAGAGGGAGGTTTATTTGTGAGGTCTGTAAATTATGAAACTGTCTTCATCTTGGATTTTAATTGTGAGCTGATATTTGATTAGAATATCTTGCATGCAGGTTCTTGTTTCTTCGTCAAGAGTCGCCTTAATCTCTATTTGATAACCACCACTCATCTTACCGGAGGCATTAGGCGGTAATAATTCTAAATAGTGACCGTCGAGATTAGTGCACTTTTCAAAAAGTTCCTTTAAAACCAATATTGCTTCTTCACGCTTCAAATATATCCCAGGTAAATTTAGCGCTAATTTGTTATAAAAGCTTTAAGCGTCTATCGCGGAATTCGATAAGACAGCTATAACTCGCTTCACCTCAAGAACTAAGCTACAACAGAGCACTTAGCAGAAGAGAAGCCACAAGAAAAAGAATAACTTAAAGCTCA